>CAMDHO010000001.1 GCA_945898205.1 Chlamydia trachomatis
TGTGGATGTATTTCCTTTTTGGATTTCTTTAATTCCTCTGTGAATAGTAGATCGAGCTATGTTTGTCGCTTGGCTGACAAGGAGAACCCCTCCATGCCCATAAGATAAAGATTCTGCAGCGGCCCATAAGCGTTTTCCTTTTTCAGTCAAACAGTCATGCAGCGCTGCATATTTTCGCGTAATGGATTCTATCTCTTTCAAGGGATTTTTCATGCCTTCTTGATAGCCTGTTATTCAATAAAAGTGTAGCAGTTATTTTTGCCCAGTTCCTAAGTGTTGTTTTTTTGGGGAAAACGGCTTGATGCCCGTCTACGCAGCTCTATTTGATTTTGCTGTCTGTTTAGAGTTGCGGTAGCTGCATAAGTCGTTGGTTATAAGTTAATTATAGCATAAAACAACTATTTTTTGAACAAAGAAAACGCCTCTAAAATCATATTTAGAGGCGTTTTCTTTAATGAAAAAGATAGAGAACGGAACCTGGAATAGAAATTAAGAAGTCAACTACTGACATGTCGAACGAATTGCATCTTGAAAGATCTTTCTAAAACATTCTCATAGAGAAAAATAAATATTCTTTTTTTAAATCTTATTTCTCCAAGGGAAGTGAAGTCGCCCACAACTGCTGAATTATTTCTAGTCGCATTAAATTTATCCCAATAAAAGGGCTAAAAATGATATTAGGTAGGCTAGCGGAGGGACATTCATTTCCTATTCTGAATAAACATCCCAAGGCGGAATGGGTATTTGATTTACAGTGGTCATTAGGAGATATGAGGTATAGATGACGTAATTGGTTACCGGAAAGTTCAATCCAGTAAAAGGCGGATTTGCGCTATTTATTGAGTTAACATTTGTAATAAAAGTCATGAAGTCTGAAAGATTCCAGTTTCCAAAGAATCGATAGGGAGTCGCTGGAGGGTGAGGAGAGACCTCTTCATAATTTAAAGCAAACATCCAATAGATGCTATTAACCATGTCTTGAGTGATAGCGGGTTGAGTTGTCCAGCCAGGGGCGATTTCCGTGCGTTGCCAAGAAATATTAGTAGCTGTAATAGTTGATCCATCCTCGAGGACTAGATTGCTGTTATTTACGACATGATCTACAACATCAATTTTTTTAGGAGGATTTGCTGTAGTAAATAAGAAGGGATCCCCATCTTGGAATGTCAAAAAATTAGATCCTACGCCTGTTACATTAACACCTCCCTGAACACATGAAATACGACCCTCTCCATTAACATAGGGTTGATCTAAAAGAAGTTTGTTAAAGTAAGTAGCGGCTAAAACTCCATCGTGAGAGCCTGAAGGAGTAGCGCCTGCAGCAAAAATAGCTGGTATATTGGTTTGATAGGCTTGGATATAGACCTTTTGTAAGAGAGGGACTGTTAAAATCGGTAATTCGGGGGTAATTATCCGCCAGAAAGGTTGTGGGTTTGGAAAAACACCGGGGTCAAAGCTTGCTACAAAAATGGGATTAACTGGAAAAGTTGAAACGTTGGAGAAAGCTATTTTTGATTCATCGATGCCTATTGTGGTTCCAAGATTAATGGGAACAGTTTGAGATGTCTTAGAATCTATATACGTTAACGCACACGCCCATTTATAATTGTCAGTATAATTATAAACTCTTTGTTGATCCGATTTGGTTGCTATGAGGGTATCAGAGCCTTGTCCTTCTGGATCAAACGCTACTTCACTAATACCAATATTTTGACTAATCATAACAGCTGCCCAATTCAGCATGTTTGTTATGTACTCAAAATAGCCAACATGGTAACTGGCAGGAAGAGGCGCTGCTATTGCTGTGTAAGGAGAGACAAAAGGAACAGTATTCGAAACATCGCTGTTAAAGAACCCATTTTCAAAAAAAATGCATACTTCAAAATTGGGCACGTTAGCAACTGTTTTCATCGTATTTACAAGAGTGCTTGTCATTGAAATAAAATTATCTGGCATAGAACTATTTGATTGAAAAAAATCGAGTTTTACTGAGCCATCAGCAGCCATGGGGGTTGGGATAAAGAGAATTACTTTTTGAATATTACTTGTTTGGCATAAGCTGGTGAGATTATTAAAGTGAGTAACGCAATCGGAGTCGGAGTGTACGTCTTCAAGATAATCCCAAAGCGTAAAGCCATAGTTAGTAAACTCGCTTACAGGACTAACTGCAGGACTTGTTTTTTTGGGGGAATTGGGTATCTGGTTATTTACATTGTGAACAACGGAATCATAAAACTCAGTAATAGCGAAAGGATATTTCCCAGCGTCAAGAGCTTGGGTGGATGCAAGAAGTATTGCTAAAGAAAAAGCGACTTTAGAAAAAATAGGAAAAGCCAAAAGAGCCTCCATATATTTGATAAGTCTGCTTTTGAATTCCAAGAAGAATTCCATCAGAAGAGTAGGCCGTAGACTTTCCTGTTTTTATAATGTTATAGTAAGGAGTGATTTGAATATCCCAGTTTCCAGATACGTAAGCTCTTGCAAAAAGATCCATAGGTTGAGTGTATTGGTACCCAATTATGCCGCCAACGGCAGCGCCATGAAATATGGCAGTGTTCTTTGAATCCAATTGAGCATTTGCAACAACGGGTCCAAAGAATAGCTCGCTTTCAGCATCTAAAGATAGAGAAAGCAGGGAACAAATAGATAAAAAAAGAAGACGTGTTTTCATTCCTTTATAAATACATTTAATCTAATTTTTCGTGTAAGAACTTTTTTGAAAAATCTAAATAAATTGAGTAAAAAAAGCATTTATGAAAATATCACAAATCATTTAAATAGGAGGTCGGTATGATTAAGCAGCTATTTTTATCTCTTCTTTTGACACTTGGAATCTCGTCGGGATGTTCTAAATCAACCCCAGAACACCCCTTTGAATCGTTTCTTAATTCTTTTATCCCACAAGTAGCTGATAAAGCCAAACAGCTTAATAAAGCTTTTTGGCTTCTTGAAACAACAGGAAGCTCTGATGCGGCAGATCTTGTAGCGTCTATTAGCACAGAGCTTTCGTTACTTTTTAATGATGCAAAAACCTATCAAAAACTATTGAACTGGGAAAAAGATCCTTCTTTGACAGATCTTCTTTTAAAAAGACAGCTACAGACCTTGATTTATTCTTTTAAGGAAAAAGCTATTCCAGAGAATCTTTTAAAAGAAATTGCTCAAAAAGAAGCCGCTCTTGGGTATGCTTATGCGAATTTTCGAGCCACCCTTAATGGAAAAACTGTTTCTGAAAATGACCTCTTGGATGTCCTGAAAAAAGAAACTCTCCCTTTAAAGCGTCAAGAGGCTTGGGAGGCATCTAAAGAGATAGGAATGCTTTTATCTCCTAAAATATCGGAACTTGTTAAACTTCGAAACGAAGCAGCAAAAAGCCTTGGATATAGCAATTATTTTCAAATGCAACTTGATTTACAAGAAGTAGACGAAAAAAAGCTTTTTCAACTGCTAGAACAAATAGCAAGTCGATCGGATTTAGCCTATCAAAAAGCGTTGAAATATATTGAAGAAGTTCAATCAAAGCAATTTGCTACTCCTATAAATAAACTAGGCCCTTGGGCTTGGAGTGATCCTTTTTCTCAAGAAGATCCACTTAATCGATTAGAGCTCGATTCTCTATTAACGCATACGGATCTTATTGAAGCGAGTCGTCTTTTTTATCAAAATATGGGGATTGATGTATCTCCCATTTTAAAGGCTAGCGATTTATTTGAAAGGACCGGAAAAAATCAACATGCTTTTTGCATTAATATGGATCGAGAGTCTGATATTCGTACTTTGAATAATGTCAAACCTACATTGAAATGGTTTGAAACTGTTTTACATGAATTAGGCCATGCTATTTATGAACTTGGGTACGACAAAAAGCTCCCTTGGCAGTTAAGAGTTCCTCCTCATATGATTACAACTGAGGCTATGGCTCTTATGGCAGGAAGAAGAGCCTATCTCCCCTCTTCTTTATCTCAACTATCAACCTATTCAAACTCTCAAGATGAACTTATTCAAAAAGCGGAAGAAGGTTTGCAAAGAAGGCAGTTAATTTTTAGTCGATGGGTTCTTGTTATGACATACTTTGAGCGCGAACTTTATCAAAATCCTGATCAAGACCTAAATAAGTTGTGGTGGGAACTAGTTGTGAACTATCAAAAAATTAACCCTCCTCAAAATCGTGAAAATAAAAATGATTGGGCTTCAAAATATCATATAGGCCTTGCTCCAGTTTATTATTATAGCTACTTGTTAGGGGAAGTCTTTGCTTCTGCTATGGAGGAGTCTATTTTTCAGTTAACGGGATCTAAAGATCTTGATAGCGAAGCGGCAGGACGTTATTTACAAGAAAAGCTTTTTTTCCCTGGAAATAGTATGAATTGGGCAGCTCTTATTGAGCATGTTTTAGGAAAGCCTTTAACTGCAGATGCCTGGATTTCTCAATTTGCAAATAAATCGCAATCTTTAGACCTTTGAGAGTTTTAAGTTTCTAGTCTATTTTTCCTGAGAGAGAAGTTTTCAATGGAAATTCTACTATGGGAAAAAAACACAATGAACTATCCTGCTTTTTTTGTTTTATTTAGGGGAGTCATTTTGTGAGCCAAACTACGGAAAAACCCTCTTCAGAGCTGAACTCTGAGCAAGCAAGAGCCTCTAAGCATATTGAAGGCCCAATGCTTGTTTTAGCAGGAGCAGGATCTGGTAAAACAAGAATTGTCATTCATCGTATATTACATCTTTTAGAGTCAGGGGTGCCTGCTTCAGAAATTCTTGCAGTGACTTTTACTAATAAGGCTGCAGAAGAAATGAAGCATCGCGTTTTGCATCTTGCTAAAGCGCATGTCTTAACCTGCACATTCCACAGTATCTGTGCTAGAATTTTAAGAGAATCTATCACCCTTTTAGGGTATGGAAGAGATTTTTTGATTTTAGATGAAGAAGATGCTGAAAAATCATTAAAGCAATGTTTTGCTTCACTGGGAATTAAAGAAGACAAAAGTCTTTTAAAAAACACCAGAAGTCAAATTTCTCAAGCCAAAAACCATCTTCTTATGCCAGAGGATCTGTCTAAAGAAGATCGTGGTATCCAAGAAATCTACCAATGTTATCAAAACAAACTTAAGCAGTATAACGCTCTTGACTTTGATGATCTTCTATTTCTTACTGTAAAACTCTTTAAAGAATTCCCTGAAGCGTTAGCTCTTTATCAAGAAAGATGGAAGTTTATATTAATCGATGAGTATCAAGATACTAACCAAGCACAGTATCTTCTCATAAAACTCCTTTCAGCTTGTCATCATAATGTATTTGCTGTAGGAGACCCGGACCAATCGATTTATTCTTGGAGGGGAGCTAATATCCAAAATATCTTAAATTTTGAATCTGACTACTCTGGAGCTGAAGTCGTTCGTTTAGAGCAAAATTACAGAAGTTGTAACATAATTTTGGAAGCTGCGAATGCTCTTATTAAACATAACGAGAATCGCTATGAAAAAAATCTTTGGAGCAAACGAGAGTCTGGTGAGAAAATAGGTCTTTTTATAGCTGAAAATGAAAGGCAAGAAGCTGATTTTGTCTCTCGTCAAATCTGCACTCTTCATAAAAAAAAGGGAATAGATTATCAAGATTGTGCCATTTTTTATCGAACAAATTTTCAGTCTAGAACCTTTGAAGATGCCCTTTTAAGAGAAAAAATTCCGTATGTAGTAATTGGAGGCCTTTCTTTTTATAAAAGAAAGGAGATTAAAGACATTCTTTCTGTGCTTCGAATGATTTTATCAAATTCTGACTTTATAGCTTTTTCAAGAACAATAAACCAGCCTCGTAGAGGCCTTGGCTTAGTGGCTCTTGAAAAAATACGAGAGACAGCCCACGAGAAAGGCTTAGAAATTTTTACCCTTTGCGAAGAGATTATTGAAAGGAAAATTTCTTTAGGACTGAGCGTCAAACAGATGGCAGGATTGGAAGAATATGTGAAATGTATTCTAGCTTTAAGAGAAATGCATAAAATAAAGCGCCCTTTAAGTGAAATTCTTTCTAGTGCTGTTGAACGTTCTCGTTATTTGCAATTTTTACAAGAAGATTCTGAAACATATGCAGAAAAAAAAGAAAATATAGAAGAACTTATTGCCAAAACAATAGAATGGGAACAAGAAGCCTCAGATCCCTCCTTAGTATTGTTTTTAGAGGAACTTTCCTTAAAATCTTCCGCAGAAGATCCTGATAAAATGGCCCACTCTATAAGACTTATGACGTTGCATAATGGAAAAGGATTGGAATTTCCTCTTGTTTTTCTAGTAGGAATGGAAGAGGACCTTTTTCCTCACATCAATTCCAAGGACTCTTCTGAAAAAATAGAAGAAGAAAGACGCCTTTGTTATGTAGGAGTCACTCGTGCAAAAGACCATCTTTTCTTAACAGCAAGTAAAAGTCGTTTTTTATGGGGAACTTCTCGAATGATGAGGCCAAGTCGGTTTTTAAAAGAAATCCCTTCTGAATTTGTTCAAAAGCTGTCTTTGTATAGCCAATCTACCTCTTCTTTTGAAGGCCCTGCTTTTGATAGCTTTGAAGAATCAGATTCATTTGCACCAGGGGATACTGTTAGGCATAATGATTTTGGATTAGGTACTGTCCATAAAACGTACCAAACGTCTTTAGGAGTTACCTACGACGTGTTTTTCTTTAATTCTAAAACGGTGAGGACCCTAGCTGCAAAATATGCAAAGTTAAAGGCTGGCGTGTTATAGAAATTTATTATATAGAACTTCTAATTTAAGAAGAAAAGTCCATGACAACTATTTTTCTCCTATTGCTATCTAATATTTTCATGACTTTTGCTTGGTATGGGCATCTGAAATACCGCAGCTCTCCCTTATTTCTTGTTATATTAGCGAGTTGGGGGATCGCGTTTTTTGAATATTGCTTTCAAGTTCCGGCTAATAGAATTGGTAGTTATCAGTTTTCAACTGTACAACTGAAAACAATACAAGAAATCATTACTTTGGTTGTTTTTTGTTTTTTTTCTTATTTTTATCTAAATGAACCTGTGAAAATCAATCAAATGATTGGTTTTATATTCATCGTATTGGCTGCATTTTTTATATTTAAATCATAAATTTATACGTAAAATATTTGTTATTTTTAATTGTCGGTTTGATTTTTTATATTCACAATATTTAAATTAAAATAGACAAATTAATTTAATTGTAATATCAGTTGAATATGATCGCAAATAGAGAAGAAATTCATGATGAGAGATTTTTCCGAACAAAAAAATACAATTTCTATAAAAACAGATCAAAAAATACAAATGTCTCTTTCTATGAGGCAGTCGTTAAATGTATTGCAAATGCCGATAGAAGAACTTTCTTGTTGGGTTGAAGAGCAAATCGAACAAAACCCACTTTTAGATTGGAAAGATAGCCCTTCTCAAAAAGGCAGAATACCCCTTGAAATAGAGATAGCTTATGAACCTTCTTTATTTGAATATCTTATGCAACAAGCAAGAGAAAATATTCATGATGAACGCTCTTTGCTTCAAATAGAGTGGATTATTGGCAATTTAGAAGATAATGGTTTTTTTACAACATCTTTAGATACGGCTCCGGACTCGTGGAATCAAAATCACCTTTTATCTCTTTTGGATAAATTGCAACAGTTTGATCCTCCAGGGATTGGAGCTCGTAATTTACAAGAAAGTCTTCTTTTACAGCTTCTAGCATTGGGGAAAGAAAACGATTTAAGCTATATCCTGATTAAGGATCATTTAGATGATATCATTGAAGGGAGACTTTCTTTAGTTCAAAGAAAATGTCTTATAGATGAAAAAACTCTTCATGCGGCAATTTATAGTGAAATTGGTTCTTTAGATCCTTTTCCAGGTCTTCGTTTTCATAAAAAAATAACACCTTTTTTGACCCCAGATGTATTTTTTTTGGAAGAAGATGGAATTTGGAAAATAGAGATTAATGAAGAAAAGCTTCCAAATTATAGCATTCGGTCTTTTCCAGATGATTCAACTCTTTTAAGCAGCGAAGATAAGGTGTTTTGTAAAAAACATATTACCCAAGCTAAATGGATAGGGTCTATGATAGAAAAAAGAAGGCAAACACTTTATAAAGTAACAAATTTTCTCGTAAAAAAACAGATCGGTTATTTGCAAGAAGAGTCTCCTTTTTTACATCCGCTTAGCATAAATGAAGTAGCTCAAGAGCTTGAACTGCATGAATCAACAATTGCAAGAGCTGTTTCTAATAAGTTTTTAGCTTGTAGATGGGGAATAATTTCTTTAAAAAGTCTTTTATCTAAATGCGTAACTAAGGATTCTGAAGATATTTCTTCTGACCAAACTCAAAAGCTGCTGCAAAAACTAATTTCGGAAGAGAGTGGAAAAAAGCCTCTTTCAGATAGAGAACTCCTAGAAAAAATGCAAAAAAAAGGAGTTCATTGTGCAAGAAGAACAATTACAAAATATCGAAAATCTCTTAATATTCCCTCAGGACGATTTAGAAAAAAACTAGAGCTTTTTTAGCTGGGAGAGTTATTAGTTTTTTTATATTCAAGAACCGGAGTTAAACTCTTTAAAAGAGCTTTTTTATCAAAAGTGATAATTTTAACTGCGCAATCGTTTTCTCCACAAGCTACATGTAATAGTTCACGACCTTCTTCTGTTGAAAGAACTAGGCCAGAAGGGAAAATACTTGGTTTTCTAGAATGCGCTGTATTGTTTGTTTTGGTTCCATAAATCCCTTTAAATTGAATAGGATTGGGAGAGCATGCAGTAATACGAAAAGGAGGCGCGGATTCAAACGTGTAAGCTCCCATTACATACCATATTTTTCCATTTTCTTTAAAGAAGCTGTGAAAGAAAGCTAAATACTGACCATCTACTAAAATAGGGGGGGTTCCACCTCTAACAATACCCCAAGATTTATTCCAAGGCATGTTTTGTACTGCAATATGATTAGGTTTTTTAAGGTGAATAAGCTCGTTTTTTAAAGGGTCATCCATTTTTAAAATGACATGAGGATTAAAGTAATAGCCAAAGTGAATTTTTTTTATGCCGTCTTCTTCATATATGAAAGGGACCCAATTTTTTTCAATTCGCCTTAAATTCAGGTCTAAGTTTACCTGATCTTGTAATTGCAAAGTTTGAGTGTCGATCTTAGCCAGTCGTATAGTTCGACTTTCTATATTGTTGTCTTCTATATCGTTATAGGTAATGTAGGGTTGATCATCTAATTTAAAGAGCCTTGGATCTTCTGAAAAATCACTTCCTGTATCAATGCGAGCTGGAGAGGAAAGGGATTTAAAATTTTGATCGAGTTGCATCGCGCTAATAAATGTTCGAAAAGGCATTGCTAAATTGCCTAAGTAGATTTTTTGCTTAAAAGGAGTTTTAATGCCCAAGAACTTTTTTTTATCTTTTGCGTCATGTCGAAAAACAAGGAAAAAACCATTTTCGTTTTCAATCAAGCCTGGGTTATAGGGGGCTTTAATTCCTTCGATCTGCAATGTTGTAATTTTTTTTATAAGACCTTGAGATTCTGCATAAGGAACATTTTGGAGTTTGGAACACAATTGACTATTTCCTGTGAATATAATAGGGGTCTCTTGCCCAAAACGAAAGGAAAATAAGATCGCTCCTATGCTTAGGAAAAATAAGCTAACCAGTAATTTTTTATTTATACGTCTCATTGTGTTTTTATAAAGCGCATTGTTGGTTAAAGCGCTTCCCCTTCAATTGAATATTAAAAAAAATCAAATTGCATTTGCTCTAAAAGAGACATCTTAAGGGTTTTGGCTTCAAAAGTAAATACCCTCTTTTTTTGTTCAATCTACTTAAAAAAATAAAATAGTTCATAGAATGTATAAGATCAAGTAGTTACAATGAAAAATAGAAAAATAAAAGAAGCAGTTTCCTGCAGTTATCAACGTCTTTAATACCTATTTGGTAAGGCTTAAAACCTTGAAGAATTGCGGGCAGCGCCGAATTGTCGAGTTTGGAATTAACCAAAAAAGAATCGTAGAAATACCTTTTTAAGCTATAAGAACAAGAGTTGTATCTACGGGATCAATCAGCAATTTTATATATGAACGGTATAGTGACCATTGGCGTTTGCTACTTTACTGATAATTTCGTCTACATTGTAAAGTTCATAATCATGAGGTCCTGAAAAATAATAAGGCTTTCCGTCTTGGCCGAAGGAAAATTTCTTGTCATAAGCTAAATGAGCTTCAATAAACGAGGAAGCTATTCCACTCCAGGTTAAATGAGGAGCTATATTTATCTCTTTTGCAAAATCAAGAGCTCCAAGAATCAGGCTACGAGCATCTTGATATGAAATAGTCTCTAAATCATCACTTCTAATATAGATGTGTTTTAAATCAGTTTTTGAAATTCCAAATTTTAAGCTAGTGTCTTTGACTCCAAGGCACCAAAAATCCACTAGATAGCTTATAAAAACAAATGATTCTTTAGTGATTTCTCTAGAGACATACACAGGAGAGATTCCTAATTCCTTCCAATTTTTAAGCGCTTTGCATTCATAAATTGGAAATTTGCAACATTCCGAAGTTGCAGGAATCACGCCGCCCTTTTTCTGTATCTCATAACAGCAAAACTTAAATTTCTTTCCGCTTCCGCAAGGGCAGGGGGCATAAATATCGTTCATAATTACCTGATTGAATTTTTAGATCTTTCTTGAAAAGGAGCTTTCCTCTACATATCCGCCATAGGTTCCAAAAAAAAAAGAGACTCTCGACTCAAATGTCCCTAAGTCATTGAGGAAAAAGAATCTGAGTGAGAGGATTCGAACCTCCGACCTCTTGCACCCCATGCAAGCGCGCTAGCCAAGCTGCGCTACACCCAGATAAAGTTGATTAAAGAGACGAAGAAAGTCCTTCAAATTGGAATTCTGCTTTTTTGAATTCAGCGACGCCGATTCTTGCACATTCTTCTACGATTTTTTCTAAGACATCTCCAGCATGAACTTCAGCAGCAGCAATATCGACGGCGATAGATGCGGAAAAAGTAACTCCAGCACGAACTCCGTCGACTTTAAAGTTAGCGTAGATGGCTTCTTTCTTTTTTAGGATGTTCTTAAATCGGACTAAATTGTTTTCTGCGAGATCTTTCATAAGGCCTTCTTAAATTGAAATGAAGAAGAGATCCTAGATTTTTTTCAAGTTTCTGTCAATAGGAACTCTAGATTTTGGGTTTGAATATATAAATCGTTAATTATTTGGATAGGAGAAAAATGAGTTAGATTAAAAATAAGGAAGTTGAGATAATTTTCTTATCAAAGAAGGTTTTATGGAAATAGAAGAAAACTGGAAAGATCGACTAGAAAAAGAGATGACACTTCCCTACTTCCAAGATCTTAAGTGTTTTTTGAAAGAAGAGGAAAAATTAGGAGAAATCATATACCCTCCGAGTGATAAAATTTTTCAAGCTTTTTTAAAAACTCCATTTGATCAAGTAAAAGTTGTGATTGTTGGGCAAGACCCTTACCACGGAGAAGGGCAAGCGCATGGATTGAGCTTTAGCATTCCAAAAGAAATAAAGAAGATCCCTCCTTCTTTAAAAAATATATTTAAAGAATTAAGGGAAGATCTTCAAGTTTTAGTTCCAGAATCAGGATGCTTAAGTTCTTGGGCTAACCAAGGAGTTTTACTTCTTAATGCAACTTTAACAGTTCGAGCGGGGCAGCCTAAATCGCACTTTGGAAGAGGTTGGGAACGCTTTACTGACGCTGTTATCCAATCTTTAGAGGAGAAAGAGGATCCTATTGTCTTTATTCTTTGGGGAAAATCTGCACAGGAAAAAGGCTCAAAGATTCTTGCTATTAATAAGCATCATCTCGTTTTAACAGCGGCCCATCCCTCCCCTTATTCAGTATCTAAATTTTTTGGGTGTCGTCATTTTTCTAAAACGAATAACTTTTTAGTCGACCTTGGGAAATCACCCATTTCTTGGCAAATTTAGATTTAATAGTTTGCTGAATTTGTTAAAAGTTCTAATTCTAAAAATAGGTAATATGATGAGAGTTTTCATAAAACTAATGACTTTTCTTTTTCTAACTGCAGTTGGATTTTCGGAGAATTATTTTCGAGAAGATTCTTTGATAGGACAAATTGTTTTTATTTCAGATGTGGATGGAGTCGTTAGGGAGAGAATAGAGTCAATAGCAGATCCAAGAGTGATTTCAATGATTGAATCCCTTCTTCAAAAAACAGATATAGATGTGACTTTTATTTTAGGAACTCCTATAGCAAATAATTCTAGTTTGCAACCTTGGAGACGGGGAAATGTTTCTTTAAATAAGGTTTTTGGTTCTTTTTTTAAAAAAGAAATAAAGGAAGGAAGAGTTTCTGTTTTTGGAGCGTTAGGAGGGCATCTTGCAAATAAGGAAGGCGGTTTTGAGGTAATAGACGAATATCCTCTGGAAGTTTCCTTTGAGATCTCTTCTTTGCTAATAAAGGGTTTTTTGTTAGAAGGGTGTCATTTTGGTACTCAACAGCAAAAAGAATTAGCAGAGGGGCTTCAATTAGAATTAACCTCGTTGAAACTTCAAGAGCTAACTCAATCGACTAGTTCTACGGCAAAAGAATTCAAAAATATAATTTGTGAAATTCGTGGATGCTTTGATCTGGAATTTCGTTTAATTAATAATGGTCCTCTTGTTGAAACACACACTTCTAATCCTCCTTGGGAAACGGAGATTTCTTCACGATGGTTCCAAAAAGAAATGAACAAATCACAGTATTTGCTTTCTTTTTACCCCGCATATCAGAAAAAAATGGCTACAGGATTTTCTAAAAAAGAAGATCTAGGATTTAACTACCTTATGCTAAGTAAAACAAATAAAGGTATATCTCTCCAAAAACATGTCGAAGAGAAATTAAAGCAATATCCGGATGCTTTTATTATAACAATTGGCGATACGGAAGTGAATTTTCCCATGCATGAACAAGCTCATTTAGCTTTTCACGAGTGGATAGAGAAAGTTTGGAAAAACAACCCGATGTCTCATTTTGTGTTAATTTGTACTGAAGAAGGAGTAGATAAGCAGCAACTAGAAGGAACTTTGAAAGTGTTAAAGTTATTAGAAACGATAAGAGGAAAAACCTTTAGAGAAGTAAAGGAATTACTTAAGCTAGATGATTCTACTAAATGGGCGGAATAATCATCTTATGAGCGTAAAAGAAAATTTTAATCTCATTTTAGAAAAGATCGAAAAAGCCGCGGAACGATCAGGCCGAAAAGCATCTGATATTACTCTTGTTGCTGTTACAAAATATGCTTCTATAGATCAAATGAAAGAAGCTTATTCTTTATCTCTTCGCAATTTTGGAGAAAGTCGTTTACAAAAAGCACAACCTAAAATAGATCTTGTGCCAAAAGATATTCATTGGCATTTTATAGGGCCAATACAGTCAAACAAGATAGCCTCTATTGTTTCTTTTTTTAATGTCCTCCACTCGGTTAGTTCTTTAAAGATAGCTAAAATGGTGTCAGATATGGGCATCAAAAGGGGGGAAAAGGTAGCTTCTTTTTTTCAGATAGATTTTTCAAAAGACCAAAAGAAAAATGGTTTTATTTTAGAAGAATTTTTAGTTTTACAAGAAGATCTGCTGACCTTAGAGGGGTTAGAAGTTTTAGGCCTTATGACAATGGCTCCCCATACAAAAGATGAAAAAGAGGTCCGTCAATTTTTTAGAAGCCTACATCATCTACAAAGCCAATTCCCTGGAAGATATCCTTTTCTTTCTATGGGTATGTCTGAAGACTTTGAAATTGCTATTGAAGAGGGGGCTTCTTATGTTCGTATAGGATCAGGGCTTTTTTCTTCGAATTAATTTTTAAAAATAGGTTTATAAAAGAGTTGGCCTTGAAATATACATAAGATGTATTTATTCAAATAAATAAAATAGAAAAAAGGAAATTGCATGCATAAGAAAACTTTAGGTTTTTTCCATATTTTAATGATCAACATCATTGCTGTAGGAAGTTTAAGAACTCTTCCGTTTTCTTCTGTTTATGGTATATCTTTGATTTTTTTTTATTGCTTAGCAGCTGTTATGTTTTTTTTCCCTACAGCGCTAGTTTCTGCGGAGCTTGGAACTGCTTGGCCCAATACGGGAGGAATCTATATTTGGGTAAGAGAAGCTTTTGGAAAAAAATGCAGTTTTATTGTAATTTGGCTTAGTTGGGTCTATAATGCCATCTGGTATCCGACGATCTTAGCTTTGATAGCAGGAACGATCGCTTATTTTTTTAATCCAGAGTTGGCTTCTAATCGTTTGTATATGTCTTCTAGCGTTATTCTTCTTTTTTGGCTTTGCACATGGCTTAATCTTCATGGAATGCGCATTTCAAGTTGGATTAGCAGTTTGGGCGCTATTATAGGAACCCTGCTCCCGATGCTTTTAATTGTCTTGCTCGGTTTATTCTGGCTTTTTTTGAAAAAACCAATTTCCTCTGACTTTTTTCAATATGGGATAATTCCTAGTTTGAAATCGGAAAATAATTTAGCTTTCTTAACTACAGTTTTATTTGGGCTTTTGGGGCTTGAAATGTCGGCAACTCATGCCGCTGAAATGAAAAATCCAAGTAAGCATTATCCAAAAGCTATATTTACCTCGGCTTTTTTGATTTTAGGGATGCTTAGTTTGGGCTCTTTAGCGATTGCTATGGTAGTTCCTGTTTCAGATCTTAATTTGGCAACAGGAGCTATGCAGGCTTTTACTGTTTTTTTGCAGGCGTTCCATTTGAAGTGGTTGCTTCCTGTTATTGCATTTTGTGTAGTTTTAGGAGGGATTAGCGCTGTTGGAGCTTGGGTCATAGGCCCTACAAAAGGTGTTATGGTTGCTTTAGAAGATGCAGGATTATATCCCAATCTTACAAAAAAAAATAAAGATGGAGTTCCGTCTGGAATACTTATAGCTCAAGCTGTTTTGGTTTCAGTTCTTTCTTTGGCGTTTGTTCTTTTTCCAAGTGTTAATAGTTCTTTTTGGTTTTTATCTGTGATAACAGCGCAGCTTGCGCTTATAGTATATGTTTTTTTATTTCTTGCGGCTCTTTGTTTGAGATATCGTAAGCCTGATGTTGCACGTTCTTTTAAAATCCCTTTCGGTAAAGTTGGAATTTGGATTGTCTGTATGTTCGGCATTGCTTCTTGTGTCTTTGTCATCGGAATTGGTTTTTTAGCTCCCTCACAAATTTCTATTGAAAATGTATGGCTTTATGAGCTGGGGCTTGTTTTATCTCTTTTACTGTTTGGTCTTTTTCCCTTTTTTTTGTTAAAGAAAATTTATAAGAAGAAAGGGTGATTTTGGATATTAAGTTGATAACTATTGTAAGATATGGCACTCTTTTAGAGGTTTTTAATTTATTATATCTTTATTAGGAAATATGATCTTTCAATCTCAATTAGAAGAAGTCCTTCATGGTTTTCAAGAAACGTTGTTGAATAGATATAAGCAAGGATCCTTAGTTAAGGCGTTCGAAAGAATTTCCGAACGCTATCGAAGGGAGTCTGGCTGCTTTCTGCAAACAGAAGAAGAGAGGTGGGTTTACTTATTTACTCGTCTGCCAGCAACATTTGCGGTGGCTTTAAAGGTCTTTGAAGAGTTGAAGGCGAGATGTCCAATCCTAAATCCTCAAAGTCTTTTAGATGTAGGAGCGGGGCCTGGGACGGGAATGTGGGCAGCTTCTGAGGTGTTTGAAAAAACATTAGAAAAATGCACCTTGATAGAAAATGATGTTCATTTTTTGTCCATGGGTAAAGAAATAGCTTCTAAGTCTTCTTTTTCTTGGGTTCAAAAAGCTAATTGGAATCTTTCCGATATGACAAGGTCTTTGCCTGTTGAATCTCATGATATCACGATAGTTTCCTATTCATTAGGGGAGACGGAAGAATCTATTTGGAGCAATCTTTTAAAGACTTTATGGACATCTACGCAAAAAGCACTCGTGATCATAGAACCGGGTACTCCTAAGGGATATCGCCGTATGATGAAGTTTCGAGATCTACTCATCGAGTTAGGAGGGTTTCTATGGGCTCCTTGCCCCCATCATCAAGCCTGTCCACTTACTGTAGGTGATTGGTGTCATTTTTCTGCAAGAGTGCAAAGAACTTCTTTACATCGAAAGCTTAAATCTGGGGACCTTGGATATGAAGACGAAAAATTTTGTTATCTAATTGTGGGAAAAGAACCATGTGCTTCTTATCAAGAAAGAATTATCCGTTATCCGATGAAGCACACAGGTTATGTGGAAGTGACTCTTTGTGGAAAAGAAGGGATAGAAAAGAAAATCTTTTCTAAAAAAGATAAAGAGAAATATAAGCACATTAAAAAGTTAAGTTGGGGTGATGTAATTACTTGATATTAAAATAATAATGTCTCGCGTTTGTTAATCTCTTGTGTGGTATAATAATGCACATTATTATGCTTATTCAAGGTTGTTTTTATGGAATATAATGCTTTTTTAGTTTTTCTAAATCAAATATCAAGTCAAAGAAAAGCTAGAGTAGTTATTCAAGGTAGTATTATCTTTATTGAAAAATCTTGTCATACAGATCGTTGGAGTATATCTACAAAAATTTTAGGCGCTTCGATTAAAGAAAAAAGAGGTTCTTTGGGGTCTTATTTATCAAGGGGATCTTTGAGATGGCAGGAGACGGGTGCCTATCTTAAGATGGATAAAGAGACGCAGTCTGTGTATCTTGTACAAGAAATTATTTCTTCAAAAAAATATATCCCCTTTAAACATGTTATGCAAGATTTTGCTTCCGTCGCTATTGAATGGAAAGAAATTTTTGAAGCAGGTTCTGATCAAGAAAATTTAATGTTTCGCTGTATATAATTTATAAAAAAGATGACTTTTTTTAAAATTCTAGTATATTAGATCTCTTTTTATTAAAGAGACAAACTATGATTTCATCTGATTTTAAAAAAGTATTTCCTTATGCCCTAGTTGTTTTTTTTGGGTTTGTAGGATTTTCTATGCCTCTTCCGATATTACCAAAAATGTTTTTAGATCCTCAATATGGAATTTTACCTTTTAACTACTCTGAACAAGTAAAGACTTTCTTATTGGGTTTAATTATGTCCGCTTATCCATTTGGACAGTTGATAGGGGCCCCTATTTTAGGGAAATGTTCAGATCGTTGGGGGAGAAAAAAGATTCTTCTTATATCTCTAGCAGGATGCATGATAGGTTATATTTGTACAGCAATTGCTGTAAGTACAACAAATGTATTATCAATTTTTTTTGGTCTCTTTTTTACAGGACTCTGTGAAGGTAATATCGCCATAGCACAGTCGGTTGTTGCAGATTTGGCAGGGCCTGAAGATGCAGGGAAAAAAACAATTTATTTTGGTTGGATTAATTTATTTGTGTGTTTTGCTTTTATTGTAGGTCCGATTTTAGGAGGACAGCTATCAGACTCATCTGTAATTAGTTGGTTTACGTTTTCTACCCCTTTTTGGATTGCTGCGACTATGACCCTTATTGGAATAGGAACTATTTTTTATTTTTCAGAAGAAACTAGGGAATTATTACCCGAAGAAGAAGTTCTAAGCTATTGGAAAAGCTTTAAAAAAGGAATGAAACAAAAAGTTTTATGTAAAATGTATTTAGTGAATTTTTTTTTAGCACTGGGGTACTTTGCATACTTTCGATTTTTTCCTGTATATCTTCAAAGTAAATTTGCCTTCTCTTCTTCGTTAATAGGATATTCTATTGCTTATGGTTCTATTGCATTTGCTTTGTCGGCTTTTTTGTTTCTTAAACCGATTTCTAAAAGAATGTCCCCTCAAAAAGCTGTTGGTTTTTTCTCTGTTTTTTTAGCAATTTCCATTCTAGTTATTTTATTGCCGATTTCTTCTTGGAGTATACTTATTACGACGATTCCATCTAATATTTGCCTTGCAGTTGTTATGACCTACGCTTCGGTTATCGTGTCGAATGCAGCTTCTCCCTCTTTTCAAGGGCAAGCTTTGGGGGCTTTGACTTCTGTTCAGGTTTTGGCCGAATCTTTAACCGGAATTGGAGGTGGAGTTTTAGCGGGATATTATATCTCTTTGCCTATCTTAGTTGGGGCTTTTATGCTTCTCATTGCTTCTTTATTTTTATTTGCTTTTAGGAATGAAAAAGCGGATGCTAGTGTTAGCTAAGATAACTAAACGGATGTTTTTATGATGCGCGGATTGATTGTTGCTTTGATTACTCCTTTTTTAGAAAATGGAGATCTGGACCTTGAAAGTTTTAAACGTCTTATCCAATTTCAAATCAAAAGTGGAACAAAAGGTCTTGTCTTAGCAGGCACCACTGGAGAATCGCCTACAATTACTTCTTCGGAGCTAGATCTTCTTACTTCTATAGCAGTCAAAGAAGCTAATGGAAAAATTTTGATTTTTGCAGGAGTTGGAAGTTATGATACAAAAGTGAGTGTAGCAAAAACACTTCGAGCAAAAGAAATGGGCGCCGATGGAGGTCTTGTTATATTTCCGTATTATAACCGCCCAGGATTTGAAGGTTGTTTAGCCCATTTTAGAGCTATATCAGATTGCGGTCTGCCTATGATGGTTTATTATAACCCAGGCAGGACTTGTGGGGTATTTTCAGCGCATCAACTTGCTGCAATTTGCAGTTTACCTAGTGTCGTTGCGTTAAAAGATTGTTCAGGCAGCCTATCTCAAGCTTTGGAAGTCATGAATCTTTGTAAAAAAACTCTTTTTTCAGGAGATGACTCTTCTGTTTTGCCTTTTATAGAAGGCGGAGCTCAAGGTCTTGTTTCTGTTTTAGGGAATCTTTTTCCCCATCATTGGAACCTTTTAATAGAATCCGCGTTAGAAGGAGATATGTTGACTGCAAAGGCCCTTTATGAAGCGATCGATCCTCTTTGTAGGGTTATGAGCTTAGAGGTGAATCCTCAGTGCATTAAATACGCTATGAGCCTTATGGGGCATTGCTCGCCTGTTTTACGTCTTCCGATGATGCTTCCTCAAAAGGAAGTTTGTAACCGGATAGAAGAAGAAGTTACTCTTTTTCAAATGGCACTTTTGGCTTAAAGGATTTTGTTTTTTAAACTCTTATTTTTATACAAAAAAAGGCGAATGAGGCGAAAAATGTGAGCCTATTTCGTCATCCCGAGTCAGAGTCGGCTTTGTTGGAATTTAAAAGAGAAGTTCCCAAAAATGAACAAATCGTCAAAACAATCATCGGTTTTTGCAATCAAAAAGGAGGAAGGCTTATTCTCGGCGTCGAGGATGATCGGACTATAGTAGGGATTCCTGAAGAGGAAATGAATAGGCTTCTTGAATTCATTAGACCAGTCTATTTATGAGGCTTGTTATCCCCCCATTATTCCTTTAGTATCTACTCAAGTATTTGGAGATAAGGCTGTATTAATTATTGCTGTTTCATCGGGAATGAGTAAGCCTTATTTTAGAAAGTCTGAAGGTGTAGAAAAAGGAACTTATATTCGAGTCGGACGCAGTACAGTACATGCTACTCCATCCATGATTGAAGAGCTAAAATGGCAATCGCATAGAATAGATTTCGAGAAACTCCCAGTTTATAATGCCCCTCTTAATGCACTAGACAATCAATTAATCCAAAATTTTCTCGATAATAGAAAGAATCAAGCTTCTGCAAAGATAACGCAAGACGTTTTGCATTCCTATTCTTTGATTGTTAATGAGCATTCAGAAACTTTTCCTAGTTATGCAGGAATCTTAAATTTTGGTAAATCCCCCCAGCAGTTCCTTTCTGAAGCAATGATCATTGTAATTCATTTTCGAGGAATAGAAGGCAGGGATGCCATTGCTTCAATAGATTGTGAGGGAACTCTTTTAAATCAATTTCAACAAGCTCATCATTTTATCCTCAGTCGTCTTTCAAAGTCCTTTTCAATTACAGGAATTGTCCGAGATGAGAAATTGGAAATACCAGAAGTGGCATTTATAGAGGCTTTGATAAATTTGTTAATTCATCGAAATTACCATATTTCGGCTCCTTCTAAAATTTCTATATATGACGATCGCTTGGAATTGTTTAGTCCTGGGAATTTTTCAGGTCCTATTGAACAAGATCAATTATTAAAAGGACTGACCTATTTACGCAACCCGCTTATCTGCAAGATTTTTCGAGAAATGGGGCTTGTAGAAAAAATGGGAACTGGATTCATCAATATCTTTAAAAGCTATGAAGCCTGGGGACTTGAAAAGCCTCAAATTATTGAAGGGGCAAATTTTATAAAGTGTATCTTGCCAAGAGGGGCTTCTCGAATATCCCTAGTCAAAAATCAAACAGAAGAGGATATTTTAGCCTTATTCTATTCTCAGAATGAAATCACGGCTCAAGATGTGGTTAATAAATTTTCTATTTCTCGTGCTACGGCTCAAAGATGGCTTAATGTTCTTATTAAAAAACAATGCATTGAACGAGTGGGGAAAACTCGTAATTTGAGGTGCCGTAGAATAGAAAAGGTATTATTTTGACCTGTAAATTGCTTGCTTGTTTTAATTCTTCATTTACAGTATTTTCTTTTAAAAACCTGTATTAAGGATCTTATGGATTATAGCGAATTAAAAAATATAGTTTCTAGAGGCGAGGATAGTCGCCATCAGTTTAAAGAAGATATTCGAAATATCGACTCATTAGCTGCTGAAATTGTAGCCTTTTCTAATTCGCTTGGAGGGTGCATTTTTATAGGGGTTTCGAACCAAGGAAATCTTATAGGTCTTTCAAACCCAGATGTTGATAGAATCAATCAGTTGATTAGCAATGCTGCGATCCAGCATGTGCGCAGTCCTGTTAGCGTTCAAACAGAAAATATAGTTATCCCATCGGATCGAGTTATTATTGTGCTTACTATTTGTGAAGGGATTGACAAACCTTATTTTGATCATCAGGGTATAATTTGGTTAAAAAATGGGGCCGATAAACGCCGCATTCATTCTAAAGAGGAATTACGTCGCTTATTTCAAGAAGTTGATTTACTTCACGCAGATGAAATACCAACCCGAGCAGGAATAGAAGCGTTTAATCATCTTGTATTTTCTGCATTCCTTCAAAAAACCTATCAAGAGAGTTTCCCTGAATCCTCAGAAGAACGAATGATCCTTTTGGGAAATATGAATTTGGCAAAAGGCAATCAGTTGAACTTAGCTGGTCTTCTTCTTTTTGGTAATAAACCTCAAGTATATAAGCCGGAACACAGCATAAAAGCTGTTACATTTGCGGGAACAAAAATTACAGACAGCTATTTAGATAGTGAGGATTTTCTGGGAACTTTGTCTCAGATGTTTCAAGGAGCTTTAGCGTTCATCATGAGAAATCTTCGAAAAATTCAAAAACAAAAAGGAGTGAATACGATTGGAGAACCGGAAATTCCCTCCATTGTATTTGAAGAGCTATTGGTTAATGCTCTCATTCATCGCGATTATTTAATAGCTTCGCCTATTAGGATTTTTGTTTTCGAAGATCGTATTGAGATCATCAACCCTGGACACCTTCCCAATCACCTTACTGTAGCAAAGATCATTGCTGGTAATTCGGTACAACGCAATCCTATCTTAGCATCTTTTGTTGCTAAAGGGATTCTTCCTTATCGCGGCCTTGGAACGGGAGTTCGTAGAGCGTTGCAAGATTGGCCTCATATTCAATTGACGGACTCTCGTGAAGATTCTATTTTTACTTCTATCGTTTTTAAGCAAAGAGATTAAAACGTCTGAAAAATTTTCTAAATTTTTGTTAGCAAATGGTCACCTACTCTTAGAGCGTTAGCAATAATTGTTAAGCTAGGATTTACCGAGGAGCTGGAAACGAAAAAGCTTCCATCCACAACATAGAGATTGTCAAGGTCATGAGCTTTGCAGTTTTTATCTAATGCTGAAGTTTTGGGGTTATTCCCAAAGCGAATTGTTCCATTTTGATGAGCTGTACCCGCTAACGGGACGGTTTGACTCAAGTAAAAATTGTGATATCCAGCTTTACGGAGCATTTCTTTTAGTTTTTTAATTAAATGATGATGCGAGTCTCTGTTATTTGGTGTGTAAAGCAGCTGTATATTCCCATCTGGTGCTAAAAGAACGCGATTTGCAGGATCTGGTAAATCTTCTGTTGTTAGCCAAAAATCTAGAGAATGTTTAGCTATGTTATCGAGAATCAAACGGGGTGCAAAGGCTGGAGCATCTGACTTCAACATATATCCATCAGATTTTCCAAGCATTTGAATATGACCTAATGGAAATTTCCAATCATCTGAACCAAAATAAAAGTCATTGATGGCTAATGTTTTTTGAAAGGGAGACGAGTTAGATTCGGTAGATACAGCAAGAAGAGCAGAATTGTTATGGCACATATAAAAACGTCCTACTACATCAGAGCTATTAGCAAGTCCCTTTGGATGATGTTGACTCGCAGATCGAAGGAGAAGAGCTGCTGAATTAATGGCTCCGCAAGAGACTACCACTGTCTTTCCTTGGTAAGATTCTATTTTGCCATTTTTTTTAACAATTACTTTAGATATTTCGCGTCCAGAAGGAGATGTTTCTAATCTTTCTACATAGCAATGTGTAAGTAAGGTGACATTGGGGTGTTTTTTTAAAGTGGGATCTACACAGACTACTTGTGCATCGGCTTTTCCATTGACTAGGCAAGGAAATCCATCGCAACTATTGCATCGAACGCAAGGGCTGGATTCTCTTTTAGATTCATCTAGGATAAGTCCGACAGGAAGAGGAAAAGGGTGGTGTCCGAGTTTTTTTAAACGATCAAAAAGAGTTTGAATGCCTGGATCGTGTTTTAAAGGAGGATATGGATAGGGATCGTCATCTTTAGGTTCAGTAGGGTCGCTGCCTCGGAGTCCATGAACATGGTAAAGTTTTTCGGCTTTTATGTAGTAAGGAGCCATGTCCGAATAGGAAATAGGCCATGCAGGGGAAGTCCCATCTTTGTGATGAACTTCTCCAAAGTCTTGTTCTCTCATTCTGAGTAAAGCCGCCCCATAGACTTTTGTATTGCCGCCTACATAATAATGAATTCCTGGGTGAAAAGGATTGCCTTCATCGTCAATCCAAGGCTCTTTTGCAGTATAGCGCCCTTCTAAAAAAACAGCTTTAGAGCTCCAATTTTCTTTTTCTCTAGGTAAATACCCCCCTCGTTCTAAAAGAAGGATTTTCTTTCCTGAAGAAGCTAGATGATGAGCTAGGGTTCCCCCTCCTGCTCCAGTTCCTATAATGATGACATCATATTCTGTAGAGTCCATATTACCCTCCAGTTGCAAATCCAGGAAAGAGGGTCATTCCTCCATCCACGAAGATAGTAGTTCCTGTAATATAATCTGCGTGATCAGAAGCTAGCCAGGCTGCACATTTGCCAATATCTGAAGGGTCGCCTATTCTTTTGTATGGGATTAATTTTAATAAGTTATCGACTGCAGCTTGTGTATCCCAAGCGCTTTCATTGATGTGAGTTTTTATAGCGCCAGGGGCAATGCTGTTGACTCGAATTCTATAAGGGGCGACTTCTTGTGCTATACTCATCATCATCATGTTGATGCCCCCTTTAGAAGCGGCATAATTCACATGCCCAGCCCAAGGGATAACTTGATGAACAGAGCTCATACAAATAATTTTTCCTGCAGAACAAGAGGTCCCTGGAATAACACCTCTTCTTTTAAATTCTTTAACAGCTTCTCTACAGCATAAAAATTGTCCTGTAAGATTAGTTCCGATTACTTGATTCCATTGATCAAGAGTCATTTCTTCTAGAGGAGAATCTCTTTGAATTCCTGCATTGCTGACTAAAATATCTAGGGTTCCAAAAAGTTTACAACTTTTTTCAAAAAGAGCAAGTACATCGCTTTCGTTGGATACATTCGCTTGAATTGCATAGCTTTTTCTTCCAAAGGCTCGAATTTTTTGACACACAGCCTCCGCTTCGGCTGCAGCTTTTTCTGAATGATAATTCACTATGACATCAGCGCCGGCTTCTCCTAAGGAAAGAGCTACAGCTTCTCCGATGCCGGAGCTGGATCCTGTAACAAGAGCTTTTTGACCGTGCAGTAAGGGAAGCATGGGAGCTGATGGGAGAATAACATTAGGGTAGTTTTCTTGAGATGTCATGATCAATAACTCCTTAAAAAAGGTGAAAAATAAAGAGAGCCTCCCTTTTTAGGGGGGGCTCTCTTACTAGCAATTATTGATTTGTATATAATTTCTCTTTTTTTTTTTAAAGAAAAATCTACTTTTGAATTAAAGAAGGTTTTAGATTTAGAATGTTTTTAGATAGCTTTTTCCAGCTTTTCCAATCTTCTTTAATGCTACGATGTAGAGATTTTATCTCGTATTTCATTTTATTAATAAGATCAGGATCTTGAGTTAGGTCTTTAATTTTCTGTTTTTTTACATCTCTGTATTGTACTGAGAGTTCTTGAAAACGAGAAACCTTATCTAAAATTTCTGTTGATATTTTTTCAACAGAAGCTTCTAAATGAGCTTTATTCTCAACCCAAAAATCTTTAAGCTTATTTGAAATTTCTTCTTTCCCTTCTAAAATCATTTTTTCTCTAATTTGAACAGGGCTGGTTCTTTTTAAATTAGAAGCAAGTCCTAATTTATAAAGAGTCCAAATCATCCATTTTGTAGGATCAAAGTGGTACCATTTAATTCCATTTCGGTAATCACCGGCAAAAGTGTGATGATAGTTGTGATAGCCTTCCCCAAAAGTCACTAGACAAACTGTGTAGTTATCCATTGCAGAGTGTTCTTTGCTAAAAGATTGGTTTCCCCATGTGTGAGCTAGAGAGTTAATAAACCAAGTAAAGTGGTGTAAAAAGAAAAGGCGAACAAGCCAGGAAATTACAAAAGCGCCAAAATAGTCATTCAGGACATACCCGATAGCTAAAGTAACGATTAAATTAGAAACTAGCATGCATAGTGCAAAGTGTTTGTGCTGAAACATAACAAGTGGATTTCTGTAGAGGTCAGCTACAACTTTCTTTTCAATAGGTTTGGTTTTGTGAAATAACCACAAGATGTGAGCGAACCAAAAACCTTTATTAATAGAATAGGGATCTTCATCAGTATCTACAAAAGCATGATGGCGGCGATGGTCATAGGACCATTTTAAAGCGCTTCCTTGAGTTGCTAAACTTGCAAAAAATAACAGGAATACTTCGACCCATCTGTTAGTTTTGTAAGTAGAGTGAGAATATAAACGGTGGTAGCCTGCTGTTACGCACATTCCTGCCCCATATAAGAGAACAAAAGATGTAACCCACATCTGCCAAGAAACGCTATAATGCATAAGATAAAATGGTAATCCCGCTATTAAAAGGAGATGGTAGCCAAAGATAAATAGGGTTACGACCCAATCTCTACGGCCTATACTGCTTTTTTCCATATCAAACCTACCTAAAGTTTAAAAGATGATTTTGTACTCAGTCTACAAGAAGTCAGGGAAAAAAGCCAAACAAACTAAATTTTTATCGTATTTTATTTAAGCGTGCAATTTTAGTTTTTAATGTTTAGTGTATTTGAAATGTTTAATTATCTTGTTTGTTTATTTTTTATTTAATTTGTTTGTTGTTGTTTTTTTATTTTTAATTTTAATTAAAGTTTTTTTGAGGGTGGCACGATTAAGAGAAGATGATTGTGTAGAACTCCTAGTGTTCTAGGAGTGAGTATAGGCCTCTTCTAAGGCAGGATTTACGCAAGAAATGTTATTCTTGTTTGAGTTTTTCTGAATATTTTTTCAATTTTTAAAAACACGTCAGCTAAAGAGTTTTGTATAATTGTTAGTAGATGATAAGTGTGAGCTGCTACTTTGTAAATAATTTTATTTACGGCTTCAGCGGTAGGAGCAATTACATTTTTAAAAATAATTTGTATGCACTGTGATAGTTTACTTGCTAGAATTTTTAACCCGGTATGTAGGGTGTTAGTTATGGGATATACTACGTAGTTCATAAGCTGTTTGGCTATAAAAATAATCCCATTAGACACTGGAGTAACTATTCTTTTAAATATCCAGAGGGCTGCTATTTCTATCTTTTGAAGCAGAGAGGCTGTAATTTGTGTTATTTTATTGAATGTGGCAAGAAATCCCTTATATATTGTTTGGAAAACAGGAGAAATAAGATGAGAAAAAATCCAATTAGCAATTTTTGTAACGGATGAAGCGATGTTTCTTATTGCTGCACTTATCAATGTAATGGCTTTTGTTATTATGCGGTGAGCGGCTTGTAAAAATGGTGAAATGATATGAGTGAAAGTCCAAGTAGCTAGTTTTGTCACTGCGGAAGCAATAGTTCTCATTACTGCATTTATAAGTGTAATGGCTTTTGTTATTACGCGATGAGCGGCTTGTAAAAGAGGGGAGATGACATGAGAGAAAATCCAAGTAGCTAGTTTTGTCACTGCGGAAGCAATAGTTCTCATTACTGCACTTATCAGTGTAATGGCTTTTATTATTACGCGATGAGCGGCTTGTAAAATTGGTGAAATGATATGAGTGAAAGTCCAAAGAGCTATTTTATTTATAAAAGAGACTAATTGATGGAGAGCTTTAGGAGTATTTTGAATAAGATATTTTGGAATAACATAGCTTACTGCGTAAATAGGAACTGCACCTGTAAGAAACATTTTTTCTCCGACAAATGATATTTTATCAGCGGTAGCAGTGAGTAGAGGACTTTTTATGAGTTCCCCAGCGGAGTGAAGATACCCTCCTAAAGTATAAAAGCTTAGTCCGTAAAGAATCGCTGAATAACAACTACCTAAGGAAATTAAAGCTCCGGATGCTATTTTCTGAGGGAGAGTCAAAGAGGCGTTTAGGGTAGTTATTTTATTGATATTTCCGATCGTTAGTTTATATGGGTTGTTAATATAAAGATCATATGCGGCATTTCGAATTGTTTCAAATACACGAGTTGCTATGGGGTTTTTAGCTGAGTTCCAAGCAAGAGAGGCTGTTTCTAAATTAAATGGATTATAGAATAGATCTAAATTATTTAGTTTGTTCAAAATAGTTCCTTTATTTTCGAAGATAGCAAGTTTAATAGTTATTAACTAATAAGTCTATTTTTTTATGTGTTCTTTTGCGTTAGATCGTTTTTTTTAAATACAACTTTAAATTGTAAGAAAAGTGGGTCCTAATAATTTTCCCAGTTCAAAAGTTTGATTTTTGTATAGATCAGGAATGTTTTCATCTGTTCTACAAAATACTCCTATGCTATGTGATAGGTGGCTAGCGCTGTGTAGAGAAGAAATGGAAGTTGTGGATAGAGAGAGTAAAAAGACTGAAAGGGATTTTGTAAAACGCATAGAATTTCCTGTTTCTAAAAATCTTCAGACAGTTATAGCTAAGGTTTCTTCTATGCAAAGAAAAAGCTAAAAAATACGCTCTTTTGAAGAAACTGGGATGTATTTAGAATTTTTATATATTTTTATCAGGCTAAAAGAGCTAAAAAAAACGAAATGTGCTATGAGTTGAGATATGGCTAAAAAATACGATGAAAGTACAGTTCAGTCTTTGGATGCTCTTGCTCATATTAGATTGCGTTCAGGGATGTATATTGGGCGTTTGGGAGATGGTTCTCATCCAGACGATGGGATATATGTAATGCTAAAAGAGGTAATCGACAACTCAGTTGACGAGTTCATCATGGGGCATGGCAAAGAAGTCGTAATAGAATTAAATGAAAAAACGTCTACAGTTTCCGTGAGAGATTTTGGACGTGGGATTCCTCTAGGCAAGCTAATTGATTGTGTGAGTAAGATCAATACGGGAGCTAAATACAACGATGATGTTTTTCAATTTTCTGTTGGTTTAAATGGTGTCGGAACAAAGGCTGTAAATGCTCTTTCTGAGACATTTTCTGTAAAAAGTGTTCGAGAGGGGGAATTTGTTGAAGCTCATTTTGAAGAAGGAGTTCTTCAAGATAAAAAGAAGGGAACGACCAAAGAAGAAAACGGCACCTGGATAGAGTTTACTCCCGATGTTAAAATTTTTAAAAAATTCGCTTTCCAAAAAGAATTAATCCTAAGACGTCTTTGGCACTATGCATACTTGAATACAGGGCTTACTCTTCTTTTTAACGGAGAAGAAATTTATTCTGAAAATGGTCTTTTGGATCTCATAAATGAAGAAGTTAAGGAAGATCGTCTTTATGAACCTCTTTATTATAAAGGGAAGACCTTAGAGTTTGCATTTCTTCATTCCTCTAGTTATGGGGAGACCTACTTTTCATTTGTTAATGGTCAATATACTCAAGATGGCGGAACTCATTTATCGGCTTTTAGGGAGGGAATTCTCAAGGGAATTAACGAGTATACAAAGAAAAATTTTCAAGGCATTGATGTTCGCGAAGGAATTGTAGGAACAGTGCTTGTTAAGGTAAAAGACCCTGTATTTGAGTCTCAAACAAAAAATAAATTATCTAATAATGAAATCCGCACAGGAATCGTACAGGAAGTGAAAGATGCGGTTCAAAATCTTCTTTATAAGAACGAGGAAGTTAGTAAGAAAATTATAGATCGAATACTTTTTAACGAAAAACTTCGTAAAGAGTTGTCGGCTGTTAAAAAAGAAGCAAAAGAGAAACAGAAGAAAATTTCTTTTAAAATCCCAAAATTGAGGGATTCAAAATACCACTTTGGAGATGGATCGAAAGAAGGTGAAAATTCTGTAATTTTTCTTACAGAGGGAGATTCAGCGTCAGCTTCTATTGTTATGACGAGAAACCCACTTACACAGGCTGTATTTTCTCTTCGCGGGAAGCCTCTTAATGTACATGGCATGAAAATGGAGCAGCTGTATAAAAATGAAGAGATGTATAATTTAATGTCTGCTCTTAACATCGAAGATGACATTGCTAATCTCCGTTATAACAAAGTAATCCTGGCAACAGATGCAGATATTGATGGATTGCATATTCGAAATTTATTGATTACTTTCTTTTTAACTTACTTTGAAAGTCTTGTGTTACATGGCCATTTGTACATTTTAGAAACCCCCTTGTTTAAAGTTAGGAATAAGGAAAAAACTCTCTATTGTTATTCTGGAGAAGAGAAGGATAAAGCGTCAAAAGAGCTTAAGAAAGGGATTGAAATTACCAGGTTTAAAGGTCTTGGAGAAATATCTCCAGATGAATTTGGGCAGTTTATAGCAAAAGACATTCGTTTATTGCCTGTGATCATTCAAAATCTTTCAGACATTAAGCCTACACTTGAGTTCTATATGGGTAAAAATACACCGGCTAGAAAAGCCTTTATTAGAGAAAATCTTGTGAGCGAAAATGGATGATTTGAAATTCCTAATGAAGGACCACTTCATTAAATATGCTTCCTATGTCATTCTTGACCGAGCAATTCCTCATGCAATCGATGGATTAAAACCTGTGCAAAGACGTATTTTAGAAATTTTATGGAGGCAAAATGATGATAAGCTTCATAAAGTAGCAAATATGGTTGGACAGACAATGCAACTACATCCGCATGGAGATGCCCCTATTTATGAAGCTCTCATTACTTTGGCAAACAAAGGGTATGTATTAGATAGGCAAGGAAATTTTGGAAATATCTATACGGGAGATCCTGCTGCTGCGGCTAGATATATTGAGGTCCGACTTTCTCCGTTGGCTCGTGAGACTCTTTTTAATCCGGACATAACAGAAAAGATTCCCTCATATGATGGAAGAAATGAGGAACCTGTCGTATTACCGGCAAAAATTCCTCTTCTTTTAATGCAAGGCGCCAGTGGGATTGCAGTTGGGATGGCCACTCAAATTTTACCTCATAATTTTACTGAACTTTTAGAAGCAGAGATTGCTTGTTTGGAAGGAAAAAAGTTTAAATTTTATCCCGATTTTCCAACAGGTGGAATTATGGATAAAACTTTATACGACAAAGGGCTTGGTAAAGTTAAGCTTCGAGCTAAAATTGAAATTAAAGACCTCAAAACGTTGGTGATTCGAGAAATTTGTTACGGAACGACAACTGAAAGTCTTATTCGTTCTATTGATGAAGCTGCTAAAAAGGGTAAAATAAAGATAGAAGCTATCAATGACTATACCTCAAGAGAGGTAGAAATTGAGATTAAGCTGCCTAGAGGTCAGTACGCAGAAGATCTTTTAGATGAATTATATGCTTTTACAGAATGTGAAGTTTCTTTGAACTCTCAAGTTATTTTAATCAAAGATGGTTTCCCTTGGGAGACTGATGTTCATGAAATCTTAGCATATAATGCAACAAAGCTTGTGGAGTTTTTTAAATGGGAACTTGAAATTGAGCAAGATAGAATACTTGAAAAGATTTTTTACAAAACGCTTGAGAGAATTTTTATTGAAAAAAAGATCTATAAAAAAATAGAGACATTAAAAACTCTAGAAGCTATTCATGAAATGCTTCATGACTCTTTTAATCCGTATAGAAAAAAACTCCTTCGAGAGCCGACTCATGAAGATCAAGAAAAGCTTCTTCAGATCCCTATTAGACGTATATCTCAGTTTGATATTAATAAAAATAAAGATGAAATAGCTCTTCTTGAAGAAGCTCTTACAGCGGTAGAAAAGCATCTTAAAAATGTCAAAAAATATGCTATTGATTATCTCAAAAAGTTGATTGTAAAATATGGGCCAGATTATCCTAGAAAGACTCGCATTAAAGCGATTGAGGAGTTAGATCGTAGGGCTATTGAAACAAAAGAGATTAAAGTGGGATATGATCTTACTTCTGGTTTTGTTGGAACTAAAGTTTCAGGTTCTACATTTCTTATTTGTTCTAATTTTGACAAGTTGCTCATCTTTCATAAAGATGGAACATACAAAGTGACCAATATTCCTGAAAAGCAGTATTTTGAAGGAATTGTCTGGGTTGGGATCGCTGATAAGGCGACTATTATAAATGTTGTTTATAAGGATAAAAAGACATGTTTGGCCTGGGGAAAGCGATTTATTATTGAAAAATTTATCCTCGACAAAACCTATCGTTATTTGGATGAAACAGCAGTATTAGAGCACATTTCAACGCTTAATGATTCTGTGGAGCTCCAATTTGCTCCCAAAGCAGGCCAGAAGGTAAAAAAGACTTCATTTGCTTTGAAGTCAATGCCCGTTAAAGGAGTGACAACTAAAGGAATTCGCTTAGGGACTCAAAAGGTAAAAAAAGTAGTTTCTCAAGACGAATGACTTTAAAGAGATAGTGTTTTGAGGAATTCTAGACTTTGAAGGATTGCTATTCCATTTACTTGATATTGTTTTTTGAGTTCTTTGACTAGTTGGATAGCTGGATATTGATATTTTTTATGAAAATAAAAAAGTCCTGGGTGAAGAGAAGAATCTGAAAGTTTAACTTCAATGATTTGCTCGACTTTTTTTTCCTTTATAAGAGCAAAGTCTACTTCTTTTTTCTCTTTTGTTTGTAAGTAATGCAGCAAATAGTTTTCTGCTTGGTAATCTATTTTTGCAAAGACGTGTTTTAATAAACAACAAGCAATGAAATTCTCTAGTATAGCACCGGAATCTCCTTTGACAAGACCGGTGTCAAAAAAATAGATTTTTGGTTCTTTTAAAAGGCTCCTTGCGATGTTATCAGAAAAAGGAGTTACTTTGAATATGATCTAGAGAGCTTCTAGAATTTGAATATATTTTTTTACTGTAGTTGGCGATATGACTACATCTTCTGCTATAGAGGTATAGGAAATAGGCGATCCTACTCTTTCTCTTAATAGTTCAAATGTAAGTCTAATAGCTTTTACATTGTGGATGTTTTCAAAGTCAAGAATATCCTCTCTAAGTAAGCTATCTACATATTGAAGTCTCCAACGATTTGCATCTATTAAATTATCCGCAAGGAAAGGTTCTGGAAATCCTCCTCTTACTAAGAAATGATCTAAAGAGTAGGGTACTTTCACTTTTTCCACTTGCCAATAGTTAAGGTTAAGGATGGATAGGAGGCGAATCCTTTTAAATTTGGAGCTCCTGTTGAGGATTGCATTTGATCTTTGAGTAATCGGTTCTGCGTCTCTCAAGAATTAATTCACAGTAGTATTGAATGTGTTTAATATTTTAAGCGGAATTTCAGCTAAAACAATCGATCATATCTCTATAGAAATAGAGTAGATTTTGCAAGATGAGTATTTGTGCAGAGTAGGTTCAACCTCATTTTGAATAAATTCTTTAACTTGTTCTGAAGCTCTACCTATAAAGTGATTGGGATTAAGTATGGATTCAAGTTCTTTTTCAGAGAGCTTAAAAAGTGGATCTTTTGCAATCTCTCGGATGAGGTCTATTTTTTCTCCATGCATTTTCCAGTGTAATGCAACTTCGTGACTTATTTTTCGAAGGGCTTCATGAACGACTTGACGATCCTGCCCTTTTTGAACTGACGCCATCAAAATATTTTCTGTCGCTAAAAAGGGAAGTTCTTCTTCTAGTCTTTTTTCTATGATTTTAGGATATACAACAAGGTTTGAAGCTAAATGATGGAGTAGATTTAAAATAGAGTCGGCGACAAGAAAGGCTTCAGGAATGCAGAGTCTACGGTTTGCTGAATCATCTAGTGATCTTTCCAACCACTGCGTAGCGGCTGTATAAACAGGGTTTTCAGCTAAAGAAAGAAGATATCTAGAAAGTCCACATAAACGTTCAGCGCGAGTAGGGTTGCGTTTATATGGCATCGCGGAAGATCCCACTTGATCTTCTCCAAAAGACTCTTCCATTTCTTTCATGTGAGCTAGAAGGCGTAAATCTGTGGCAAATTTGTGAGCTGAAACAGCAATGGAACTAAGAGCGTTAAAGATTCGGACATCTTGTTTTCTTGTATAGGTTTGTCCAGATAGAGGAATTACTTTAGAAAATCCCATTTCTAATGAAACTGCAGCTTCAAGTTGTTTTACTTTTAAAGAGTCCCCTTCAAAAAGAGTCAAAAAGGAAGCTTGAGTTCCTGTTGCGCCTTTAAGTCCTAAAAACTGTAGATGATCTATAGTGTCGGTTAAGTCTTGAAGATCCATTAGGAGGTCTTGAATCCAAAGGCAAATTCTTTTGCCGACACTAGTCGGTTGTGCGGCTTGGAGATGAGTATAGCTTAAACAGGGAAGATCAACATATTTTTCAGCTTGAATTTTTAAATGACGGATAACATCTACGAGCTTATCTCGAAGAAGGATCATTGCTTCTTTCATTTGGATAAGATCTGTATTATCTGTTATATAGCAAGATGTGGCCCCTAAATGAATGATCCCTTTGGCAAGAGGCGCTGCGTCGCCAAAAGCGTGGATGTGGGCCATGACATCATGACAAAACTTTTTTTCATAGGAATCTACGAGGTCAAAATCTATAGAGTCAATATTTTTTTGCATCTCTGCAATTTGAACTGGTAAGATAGGCAGTCCAAGATCTTTTTCAGCTTTTGCTAAGGAAACCCAAAGCTTTCTCCACGTAGTATACTTATAATGAGGAGTGAAAAGAAAACACATTTCAGGACTTGCATAGCGAGAGACAGGAGCTTCGATCATGAGGAAATCCGCTCTTCTAAAGAGTGTAGGAGGGCTAGGGCCTTTTTTTCTTGACTGGCAGTCAATTTTACAGAGTTTTCTGATAAAAAATCTATAATTTTTGTTAGGCTTTTAATGATATTGGATCCATGGTTTTGAGCGCGTTTATCTTTCTCTTGTAAGGGAAACGTTCTTCGGATTTGCTCGAGTAAAGCTTGTTTTGTTTCCCCTTGGTAACTTTGAATGATCTCTTGTTTGAGATCGAAATTGCCTTCTCGACTTGCTAGTGTATAAGCAGCTTGTCTTGGCATTTCATCAAGTTTAGGAATGAGTTTTTGAGGAAGCATTTGATAGAGATCATAGTACTGCAAGAAATTATAAGGAGTTTGTCGATTCCCATAGGTTTGCATGAGCCAAAATGTAAAAGCACCCTCTTCATATTTTTTTAGGATTTCTTGAGCTTTTTTGATTCTTTCCCCATGTAAAATAGCAGCTTGGTTATTAATAGCTTTGACTTCAGAGGTAATGGCGGATAAAGAATGGAAGTCTTTTTCTGTATCAATGCCCTCCGTAGCAAATTTTTTAAGAAGAGTTTTTAAAAGTTCTTCCTCTTTATCATTGAGGGTTGAAACTTTAAAAACGCCAGAAAAACTAGAAAGATGGCCAGAGGAAGACATCTCAGCTAGATCTGTCATCTTTGAAAGCTTTTCCAAGGGAGCCCGTAGGCGTTGGGTTAAAAGAGAGTTTACTTTAGACATAGTTCCTGTAAAGCTGCTTTACATTCCATTCGGGTTAAAATTTCTTCAGCCAACTCAAGATAGTCTTGAGCGGCTCGACTTTTTGGAGCCGTATCAAAAACAGGTTTTCCAAATATCGAAGACTCTGCAATTGAAACATCTCTTCTGATCTTACTGTTAAGAACTTTCTTTGGAAATGTATTTTCAATAACATCTAAGAAAGTATCATTACTTTTTCCTCGAGGATTCCAAAAAGAAAGGGCAACGCCTAGTACTTGGAGAGAATGTCGTTGTCCAATATTTGCTAGAAATTCAGAAAGTCTTTGGAGCCCTTTAACACTATAAAACTCAGGCGTAGCACAAACTAAGGAGTATTGTGCTGCTATGAGAGCAGATTCAGTCAACCAGCAAAGGGAGGGAGGGGTGTCAATGATAACGGTATCAAAAGGGAGGTCTAGAAGTATTTCTTTAAGCCTTTCATGAGAGTAGCGATCGCCTGCAAGAGATTCAGAAACCTCTACCCTCTCAAGCCAAGTGTCAGATGGAATGAGAAAAAGGTTAGGCGTTTCCGTAGGGAGGATTACATCTGTTATTTTTTTCTTTCCTTGTAAAACAGCTGCCATACTATCTTGAGCATCAGGGTCTAGTCCTAGACCCGTTGTCAAGTTTGCTTGAGCATCAAAATCAATTAATAAAACTTTTTGCTTATGAAATTTCGCTAAAGCTGCTCCAATATGTAAAGCCGTAGAGGTTTTTGCGGTGCCCCCTTTAAAACTACTTACAGCAATCTTGTTCATCTATTTCCTTTTTTGCAAAGTAAGAGACTAAAGAGCGCTCTTTATTTTCTTGGGTTAAAAGAGTTAAAAGAGTGTCTAATTGGACTTCTCCATGCACGACATTGTCTCTAGTTCTTAGGGCTACAGTTTTATTTTCAGATTCTTTATCCCCTATAGTCAACATATAGTTAACTTGCATTAATTGTGCATTGCGAACTTTTTTGCTAACAGATTCATTGCTATTATCGACGTTACAAATAAGTCCAGCCTTGCGAATCTCCATGCATATTTTTTGAGCGTATTCTTCGTGGCGATCAGCAACAGTGAGAACTGTAACCTGAGAAGGGCTGAGCCAAAGAGGAAATCTTCCTACGAAATGTTCAATTAAGATGCCAAAGAAGCGTTCAACTGATCCAAAAATAGCAGCATGAATCATAATCGGTCTTTTTGCTTCCCCGTCGCTATCGATATATTCAAGTTTGAATTTTTCTGGTAGTGACATGTCGAGCTGGACAGTTCCGCATTGCCAAGACCTTCCTAAAGCATCTCGAATATGGATGTCGATTTTAGGCCCATAGAAAGCTCCGTCGCCTTCATTGATGCGATAAGGTTGACCCCAATCATCTAAGGCTCCTTTTAGCCCTTCAGTGGCAAGTTCCCAGTCTTTATCAGATCCTATGCTTTTAATAGGTCTTGTAGATAGCTCTAAGCGATAAGATAAACCAAATGTTGAATAGGTTTTTTCAACTAGAGCGAGCACGTGTAAGATTTCATGTCTAATATCAGAAGGTTTCATGAAAACATGGGCATCATCTTGATGAAAGCTGCGAACTCTAAAAAGACCACTCAAAGCTCCGGATGCTTCATGACGGTGCACGTGACCGAGTTCAGAAATTCGTAAAGGAAGTTCTCTGTAACTGTGAGTAAGGCTTTTGTAATATAGCATGCAGCCAGGGCAGTTCATAGGCTTAATGGCAAAATGTCTACCTTCGATTTCAAAGGAATACATGTTTTCTCTGTAATAAGACCAGTGTCCGGATGTTTCCCAAAGTTGCTGACTCATAAGTTGAGGCGTTTTGATTTCTACATAATCAGCTTGCTCGTGTAGTTCTCTTGAAAAAGCTGTGAGTCGATGCCAGATAATCATCCCCTTAGGAAGGATGAATGGCATTCCTGGAGCTTCTTCATGCAAAGCAAAGAGCCCGAGTTTAGGGCCTATGATTTTATGATCTCTTTTTTTTGCTTCTTCTAAAACAAAAAGATATTCTTTTAAAAGTTTTTTGTCTGGGAAAGAAATGGCATAGATTCGAGTTAGCATTTCTCTATTAGAGTCGCCTTTCCAGTAGGCTCCCGATGTTTTTAGTATGGCAAAAGCTTTAATTTTCCCTAAAGCAGGAAGGTGGGGCCCTCTGCAAAGATCGAAAAATTCGCCTTGAGTATAACCGCTAATCACCCCATCATCGAAACTTTCTATAAGTTCTTTTTTATATGGATTGCTTCCAAACAGAGAAATAGCTTCTTTTTTTCCTGAAAATTCTTTTCGAGAAGGTTGATAGTTTTCTTCAACTATTTTCTGCACTTCTTTATTAATTGTTTCAAAATCTTCTTCTGAAACAATCAAGTTAGCAAAATCATAGTAGAACCCATTTTCAATAGGAGGTCCAATAGTAGGTACAGCTTCAGGCCAGAGGCGTAAAACAGCTTGAGCTAAGACGTGAGCCGATGTATGCCAAAAAACTTCTTTCCCTTTGGGGTCTTCAAAGTTAAGGAGTTCAACGCAATCACCTTCATGTAATAGAGTGGAAAGATCTTTAATTGATCCGTTGATTTCTGCAGCGATAGATTGATCTGGAGCTCGGAGGTTAAGTTTTTCAGCAAGGTCTTTGGCTGTGGAGTTTTCAGGAAGCTCGACTTCTTGTTTTTTATTTTTAAGTTGAATTTTCATATATTCCTTCTCAGGTTCGAAGTAAAGAATTAGGTTTTTTAGGTTAGTGTAATCGAAGAGAGGGACTAATTACAACGTAAATGGGTTTGTTTTTTTGATTTAGAGTAACAGGTGAAAAAAGAGACAAGAAATTCCAGGTAATTCTAAAAACCTAGAGATGTTCAAGGATTCTATTATTTTAGAGGCTGCGATAGATCCTCTTGTGACTCATTCTAGGCATTTATTTGGTTGAGCAGATCTTGAAAGGTGGTTTCAAACGCATAATACTTGTCCAGATTGCCGAGCCGTTATTCCTGACGGCTCTTTTGAATCTTCTTCCTTAAAAAATTCGAAATTTCGCTAGTAGCTTGCAAAAAGAATGGCCTATTCTCATGTTTTTAGGAATTCAAAAAACAGATCTAGTCGCAAGTGCGAGGCTTGCAGGCAATGCTTTAAGATCTTCTGTAACCACGCTCGCACCGATGTCTTGGGCCCATCATAGGCTATTGGTTTTTGAGAGTTTGGTATTTGATGTAATGTTTAGAATGTCAGATGTTTGCCTTTGCTTGATTAGCTTTTGTCTCGACTGATTTAAGATTTTTAACCCGTCCATGGAAATTGCTTCGGGTATAAAGGTTGTTACTCACTAATAATAAATGTTTTTTTAAACGGATATTTATAATTAATTTTAAATGGTTTTGTGTTTAAAGTTGAAATTTTGTTTGTTTTTGTGTATAATTATTTATATAATTAATTGGAGGGTTGAAATATGAGTATTAATGGGGGGGGGAGCTCTTATTATGGGGCGCACAAGTCCAGATAGCGTCCTGATGCTAGGATATTCTGATAACGAGGAGGATTTTGGAAAGGGGACGTGGAGAGATGTAGATTCTCTTCCAGGAAGTCCTGTTTCCTCGCTAGCGTGCGGTTTTCCTACGACTTTTTCTTCAAATAGAAAAAGTGGAAGGGAATTATTCTTAGCATATGGTTCCAAAAGAGCAGCTGATTTAAAAAACATTCAACCTAAATTAGCGCTTATAAATAAACAGAATACAAAAGAAAATGAAGAGACTTCTCGGATGTTTCTTCAAATTAGAGCTGACCAGCAGCAGTCACCGAATCGGATTGATAGTAGAATTACTTCAGTATTTAATCAATGTGGTGAAGGTAAATAGTGCGTTGTTTTTTTATCTAAATTGTTTTTTATTTTAATGGACAGAGATTGTAATGATTTCTGTCCATTTAACTCATAAATTTTCTTTGCTCAATAGTTAAGATCGCTCAAACATCCTCTTTTTTGCCTGGGGTTAAGCAAGAAATTTCTTTTCAGGTTATGAGTGCTATCTCTTTTATATCTGCTGTATTCTAGTTTCAAGCGGCTAAGGGTATCTTGTCTTGTAGCAGAAAAACAAGGTGTGCATGTTAAAGTCTCTTGTAATGAATTCTTTTCAAGAGGGGTCCTATGAGTTTTTACCGCTTTACTAAATGTGTTTTTCTATTAAAAGACTCTGTAATCGCTCTAAAGGTGGGGTTTAAGGGGCTTGGTATTGATTCCTCTTTATCAAATTCCGGAATGTCGATATCGAAGATTTTTTTTTATTTTACCTAAATTAGGGATTAACAGAATAAAGCCAGATCGTTCTAGATCGTCTAGAATTACATTCATGCCGCTTCCGGCAGCTATTCCTGTACTTTCATTCCAAACCTCTCAAAAAATCACTCACCTTACCCAAAGTGAAAAAAATAAATTAATAAACGTTTTAAAATCAGCAGCGACTAAGCGGTGCGATCATAAAGGGCTTAGTATAGGGCAAAGTCCCATGGACCATCAAATGACCTTTATCATAAAGGTGGGGCTCTTTTCTAGCATCTGGAGTTAAGCGATCTGGAGAAAAATAAAAATAGATTTCTTCAATCGGAGCAGGTAAATGATCAAGAATTTGATCAAGAGATGGCATTTTACTTGCGACAACATCGAATAAATGCAAGGTTTTGTCTTCCAAAATCCAACATATAAGAGCGTCTATTGTCGAACTGTAATAAAGAGACCAATAAGTAGGATATGAAGTAAATAACGCATTAAAAGAAGAGATGAGCCCTGTATCTTTAATCCAAAAGCAATTGGATAGAGGTTCTCGATTTTTGAAGCAATTAAGAAAAAGAGAATCATCTTTTGGAGCTGTCATTGGAGTTAAAAATTGAGATCCTTTTGGATGTTTGTAATTTAGATGAAATCTATACTCTTGAATGCTTTTGAAAGAAAGCTTTTCATAAAATTTTGGGATGTCAGTAAAGAGAATAACACATTCATAGCGATTTTTAGCCGACTCAAGAGATTCCTTAATCAATTCTAATGCGAATCCTTGATTTCGATGAGTGGATCTAGTAGAAACAGCATGAAGAGCCCCGATTTTATGCCACTTATTTTCTATAAGTATAGAACACTCAAAGAAACCTACCTGAGATAGAGCTATATTTTTTTCTTCTTTAATAAACAGTCTGCCAGAGTCCCAGGCAAATCCAAGTCTTTCACAGTATTTAATAGTATCTTCTATTCCTGGAAAAGACTCTTCAAGAAGGCTTAAGTAAGACTCATTCAAGTGAGATAGATCCTATTTTGGCAATCACTGATTTCTTGAAAATGGCAACCCCATAGCAAAGAACCTTCCCCTTGTAGCCAAAGTCTTTTAAGCTGGATTCGTACTTATTCGATGAGATTTTCTGTAGAGCTTCGTCTGCTAATTTTTCTAGTTTGCGGTTCTTCCCTTTTTTAAACTCGATGAGAATAGCTAGGTCCCCTCCCCTTTTCGGGTACATGGCAATGTCGTACCGACCTTCCCCTGATTCTAAGTTCGATTTAATAATATATCTTTCAGATAAAGAGGCTAAAAGCCCCAATACAAACATGTGGAGGCTTCTTTCTGTGTCATTGTGAGGTAGATCATGAAAACTGCACATACCGATGATAAACTCTTCTAACAGCTTGCTAAAAGCGTTAATGTTTCCCATAAGAAGAGAATCGAGTAACTCTTTTAGTTTGCTTGATCCAAAAGTTTTATTAATGGTGTTAAGGACTAGTTTTTTGTATAAACTTAAAATTTCTTTATTCGGAACACTTAATGTATAATAGTGCACATCATCTTGAAAAGTGTGTTCACTTGAGGTTAGATAACCAGCAAAAAATAAGAAGCTCCAAGGCTCTATGTTTTTCTTTCCAAGATCTAACAAGCTAACGTCCTGATTAATCTGCTTGTTTTCTAAAGAGCTTCCTTCAATCAAAATTTTTAGCTCTTTTTGTGTTATTTCACTAGAGTCTGAAACGAGTCTTTCTAAAAGCTCTGTACTCCCCGTTTTGGCCCAATAAGTTTCCGGAATGCATTCCTTGTTAATATATTGCAGGACAGACCAAGGATTATATACTTTTGTAGAGACAGCATGCTTTGATCCAATAACATATCCATGGTAGCAAGACTTCACCTCTTCTTTTTTATCTAAGTGACCTACATCACGTAAAAGCTCATCGATCTCTTTTTCGGTAAATCCAAATTTATCAGAGTATCTGGCGTCAAGCATCGTGTAGATATCAGGATTATTCAGTCCTGATAAAACGCCATCTTTAGCTGTTCGTAAAACTCCGGTCATAAGGCCGCGATGTAGATTTTCATTCCCCTTAAGGGCCCCTGAGAGTAGTTGGCGCATGAAAGCAATCATCTTATCATAAAATCCATTGAGATAGGCATGGGTAATGGGAGTATCATACTCATCAATTAAAATAATGGTGTTTTTTTCAACAACTTCTTTAAAAGCCTTGGTAATAAAAAGAAGACTTCCTTCAAATTTCACCTGCGTTGTTGTTTCAGCAATTAAGGCTTCATAATTATTTTTATAGTCATCAACTCCAATAGGAAGACGCTTAGGCTTAGGTGTTTTATTTAAATGAGCGACCATTTTAACTATTTTTTAAAAGATAATTCTATTTTCAGGTATAGACTACAATATCTCAAGAGAAAAATCGTTACTGAGCCAGGTTTGAAAGTTCGTAAAATATCTTTAACGGGGTTTGAAGCCCAATGAAACGAAAACGTACATGCTGTAACCATGTTTAACAAAGGATAGCTCTTTCCGTCAGGGCAAACCTTTTAAAAGCTGATTACGCAACAAGGAGAAAAGCGATTGCATATTTTGTAGGGGTAGATGTTTTGAGAATATCCAGTGGTGTTAATGATATGCACCTGTGATGTTCTTTGATTCTTCTGTATTTAGATTGAAACCTAAAGGAAGAAGATGGGAAAATTACTGAGAACGTTCAGTTCTAAAGAGATCGTTCATGGTGAGCTCTTTGTCTACAATGCCAAAATAGCCAGCTTCTTTGCTGATGCCGTATAAAGTAATAAAAGTGAGGAAAATTGTTTTTTTTGTGTCTGTTTTGTCTATGAATATAGATTTTCTTTGACGAAGTTCTTGTTCGTAACTTTTAGTGATTATGAACTCATCATTGCTAAATTTAATTTCGCATAAATTTATACAATTGTCTGCTCGATCGATAACAAGATCGATTTGAGCTCCTTTGTCAGAGGTTTTTTTTGTCGGCTTGTAAAACCATCCAGATGTCTGAGTTATGACACCAGAAATTCCCAAAACTTCTTTAATGGCAGGCAAATGTTTCATGCAAATCCCCTCAAAAGTGTATCCTGCCCAGGCTCGTGATTCAGGGGATCCTTCCATATTAATCCAGAAATTAGAGTCGACTCCTCCAATATTTAGGGTCTTTGCTTTTTCAATCCATTTTATATAAAAGAGAGAATATTCATCTAAAAGTCGATACCGAAGATTTTTTTTTATTTTACCTAAATCAGGGATTAGCAGAATAAAGCCAGATCGTTCTAGATCTTCTAGAATTACATTCATGCCGCCTCCGGCAGTTATGCCTGTACTTTCAGAGATTTCAGTTTTAGTGAGGCCTTGATTGCGCTTAGCAAGAGATCTAACTATTAAAACGTAGCGATCATAGTCTTCGAATAAAGAAGAATAGAGTTCTTCAAATTCGTTAACAAGAGGTCCATTAAAGCAGATTTTATTAATCAGTTGCATCGACGAAAGGCCTCGTTCGACGTAGGTAAGATACTTAGGAATTCCTCCTATTGCCATGTAAATCTCTATAATTTGCCTGCGGTCTAAATTGACTCCTTGGCTTTTAATGAACAATTCGGTTTCAGCTAGATCAAAAGGCTTTAGTTGTATTGTAGCTGTTAATCTACCATGTAAACCTCCTTTATGTTGAACGATTTTTCGAATCATCCAAGCAGCGGCTGATCCGCATACAGTCAGTACAATACGGTTATTTGTGGACAAATATCTATTCCAGAAGTAATCAAGGTCTTGTAAAAAGCCAGAACGGTGAGTGGCAAGCCAGGGTAGTTCATCAAAAAAAAGAATAATTCGCTCAGATCCGGGAGTTGCATCAATCGCGTCTCTTAAAAGAGAAAAAGCTTCTTGCCAATCTTTTGGGGAGATGATGGGATGAGTTTTAAAGACTCGTTTAAATTCACCCATGAAATTACGGAGTTGTTTTTTCATGGGAGTGTCTTTTACGCCTGTAATATGAAAATAAGTCCCTTGATTACAAAAAAATTCCCTAATCAAAAAAGTTTTTCCGACTCGTCTTCGGCCATAAATAGCTAAAAACTCAGGATTGCCTGAAGAGTTGATTTTATTGAGGGTTTTGATTTCTTGCTGTCGCGCGATGATCTGAGACATATCTTTCCTTGAATGACACTGTCGTAATCATCGCATAATCTCAACTTAAAAGCAAGATTCTGCGAGCAATATACTGTTGTTCGCAGAATTTTGTGGATTATAGGTGGATTCTGCGAGCAATGTGGTTTTTTTAAAGATTTTTTTAGAACCCAAATCGGATCTGTCCGCCATAGCTGTGATCGCTATAGGTTCCTTTGAACTCGCCATTATAATAAAGCCCGACAGTTAAGAGATCGTGCATCATGTTTCCGGTTATACTTACCCCAGGTGAGACTAAACTGCGATCTGGAAAGTAGCCCGTAACCGTAAAGGGATTTTCTGTATTGATAAACTCAGCCGTCATTTGATCTCCCTTAACTCTCACTTCTCGAACCCAGCTAATTTTAGGAGAAATAGTCCATTGACTGCCTTTGATACAAAAGCAAGTAGCAAAGTTAAGTCCTAGTTCATTGCGGAGCATGATAGGATTGCTTTTTTCTATAGAGAGATTGAGTATTCCTGCGCCTTTTTCTGTAAAAGAGTTTTCTGTTTGAGAAATATAATCAAATGAATCAAAGGGTCTTATTGTGAACCCACAAAATCCTAAATTAATATCTGTATCTAAATGGGAAAGAATCTGAGAGCCTCCATGAGAACTCTTTGCTGTAAGATTTTCAAAGGGAAGATTGATTTTTCTATGAGCGTTATAGTGGCTCCAGCCTCGAATGACCGCAGCATTGCCATAAAACATCTTTCCAAGACAGGAAAGATAAGGACCTGCATAACCCGTTTGAATATCGCCAGTTCCTTGATGATCATTCCACGTGAGATCAGAGCTTGTATAAGCTCCTAAAGCGCCTATGTAGAGATATTTGGCAAAATGGTAGTCCATCCCTGCTGAAACATCACCCATATTTTCTTGATATCCAAATTGAGGACTTCCTGCATAAGTAGTGGAGCTTTGATGAAGAGCATCTCCCATTCCATTGACCCAAACATGAAAAGGCTTGGCTTCTAGTTTGCAGGGTTTATTTTTTCCCTCTACTTCTTTTCCTTTCATACAATGAACACTATCTAATTCCCTTTGAAAACGACCCCCCAGACTATCTATTACTTTGACTGCATTGTTTTCTTGAGCTACGGCAAAGGCTTTGAGTTGAGCTGGCTGCAGTTGATTTAAAGAAGAGACTATTTGGCCTACTGTATAGGGAATAAAATTTCCTATCAGACTGCATAAACTGGCATCCCCGCTATAAGTTTGAGATGCAGCTTGTGTATCAGTATAGGCAAAATCGACCGTTCCATTATTTAATTCGATGTTATTAAGATCGCTCCAGTTATTGGGTCCTTTTAGAGCAAGAGTGCCGTTAGTTGCGCTGATGGTTGCATTAGAAAGTATAATATTTGGAGTCAGAGTTGTGGTGCCGCTGATTACTGGAATTGCATTGTACCCACCAGAGTTAATAGTTCGGTTATCGATTCCATTAGTTTGTAGAGTAATAGACGGTCTATTGATATTTGGCATACTAGTTGACTAAGGAAGGAGAAACATTTAGCTGTATGAAAAATGGGTCAGTTTGTCCATTTACAGTATTGATGGCTGCTGAAAGAGTCTCAAAAGCTCCTGTTCCATTGTCGCTTGATATGCTGACAGTGGCGCTAGCTAGAAGATGGCTGTTAAGGCTTAAAAATGCTAATGAGGTTAGATAGGAGCAAAGCGATGGGCTTAGTGATTTTCTCATAAAAATTTTTTTTCCTGCCGATTGAATATTAAAAACAAAACATACACACATGCATATATATATATTGATAAAGATTTTTCTGAATATTTTTTTATAGCAGAAAAACAAGGTAGGCATGTTAAGCTTAACTGCTATAGATGGCTTTTCTAAGGATAGTTATGAGTCTTTGTCGATTTACTTCAGGTCTTTTTCTGGTTGTTCCAGCTTTTTCCTTTGCTCTTTATAACGGGTCCCCATCTCTTCCTGAAATGCCAGAAAGAGGTTTTTTTTTGTCAAAAGATTCTGCTATTTCTTTGAAAGTAGGGTATGAGGGAGATTATTTGCTAGGTCGAAGCCTTGATATTGATTCCTATTTATCAAATCCTGGAATTCGGTCAATGTTGCATGGCGCTGTTTTAACTCTAGGGTTTGTCAATAGAGTGGAGGTTTATAGTTTGCTGGGCGCTGCGGAGTCTAAACTGTCTTTTACAAGTCTAGGATCGCAAGTTCAGCTGAAAACAGCTCAGAATTTCGGAGGAGAGGTGGGAATTCGAGCCAATACACCGATTTGGGGAGACATGAAATTTGGAGTGGACGCTAAGTATTTTTATGCTTGGCCGACCCTTTCTCAAATTAAAGTAGAAGGAGTAACAGTCTCCTCTATTGGGAAAGTTTTTCAAAAAGAATGGCAAATAGGGGGGGCCATTTCTCAAACTTTTGCTTATTTTACCCCTTATGTTGGTGTTAAATTTTCTAAGTTTTCTATGGAATATGTTGATTTGTCTAGTTTACAAAGTTTGAGGTTTTCAGAAGTAAATATTCACAATAAAGGGCCTTTTGGCTTTTTTGTAGGAATGGGAATTGCTGGAGAAAAAGGAGTTTATTTTGACTTTGAAGCGCGTTTTATGGATGAATATGCGCTGACAACCGCTTTAGGAATCAGTTTTTAATGTTTTTCGTGAAAAGGGATGTCTTTCTTTGAATTTTATTGGAGATTCTTGTATAACCGCTTTTGTGTTTTATTTTTTCCTGTAAAAAAGAGGTTTTTTATGAGAGTTTCTCGTTGTTTTCATCAGAGTGTCTTTTTTACAGTAATTTCTTTCTTTGCTTTCGCCCCATTAGCTTTTACAGATACGATAGATCGTGAAAATGACTCTCAAGATGTCGATGTTCAGGCTGTTCGAGAATGGATGAATACAAAAAGGCAAGTATCTATTAAAGAAATTGGGGGGAACCTCTCTTTAAGTGGAGAAGTGAGAACTGAGTTTCAAAAGACAGGGGAAACAATTAATGATATTAAACAACGAGGATCAGGAACAAGATTTCCTTCTTCGACATTTGACGTAGCAGTTAATATCATGTTGGATTATCGCAACGATCGCACTTGGTCTGCTATTAAGCTTGAATTTGATAATGATGCAGGTGTTTTTAGCGGAACGGTAAATAAAATCCGAATGGCAAAGGCTTATTTTGGAGCAAGAGCGTGTGATGGGGATAGTTACTATGTAGATGTTGAAGTGGGAAGAAAAAAACTTAGCACCATTTTTGATTCTAAGTTAGAGTTTTCCTCTTTTTTTGATGGTTGCTTAGTAAAATATGATCAATCCTTTGAAAGGATGGGAGATTTTTATCTCCATGCTGGTGTTTTTGTTATAAATGAAAGAATTAATCAATATGGGTATGTAGGCGAAACTGGCTTTATGAATATTGCAGGTTCTGGACTTTATTCGAAATTTTCTTTAATTGATTGGGATACTAAGCAAGAGAGCAGCAATTTTTATAATAAAACAAAGATGGATAAAATTGCGAATCAAAGGAGATTTGAGTTCCTGGTGTCTCAGTTTACTCTTGGCTATAAATGTTATCCTGCAAAGTTAAAAAAGCAAATCACGATATATTTAGCAGGACTTTATAATTTTGCTGCAAAACGGCTGGCTATTACAGATTATCAAAAAGCAAACTGGGCTAGCTATATTGGTTTTTCTATCGGAGAGTTAAAGCGTAAGGGAGATTGGGCGTTAGATGCAAACTATCAATTCTTAGCGGCTCAGTGTGTTCCCGATTTTGATGCAAGTGGAGTAGGGCTAGGAAATGTAACTAATTCAGGGTTTTATACGAAGGACATTAACAATACAGTATTAGCAACAAGAAGAAATGCTGGAGGGAATGTTAACTTTCGAGGTGTGAGTATCACGTTAGACTATCTACTTTCCAATAACCTCACATTGCAACAGCAATGGCTACAATCTGTAACTTTGGATGAAGATATTGGTCCCTATAGAAAATATAAGCAGTATGAGATCGAATTTATTTACGGATTCTAATCTAACCTCTTTTCAAAAAAGACTGTTTCAATTTATTGAAACAGTCTTTTTTAAAAAGACTCAAAAAGTTCAGAAAAAAGCTCTATCTACGATTCGAGCCTTTTCTCTATCTAAACCGGTAGATGGGATATGTCAAAGAGTGTGGAAAGTTTTACCCTCTATTAGATATGCAATCCACAAGGTAATTGCTTTTTTATTTCCTTTTTATTGGCGTTATTCAGCAGAAGTTGTTCAATCTTTAAATCTTTTAATGAAACTAAGGGTTTTTTCAGAGGAAGTTTACTTCACTCCAAAAGAAGTCGCTATTGTTTCTCATTTTTTTAAGGAAATAAAAAAAAATCCTTCTTCTTTGCACACTCTTCGTGCTTTAGCATCTAAAGATCAATATAGCTTGCTTGAATTTATACAGGGAATTCTATCTACCTCGGAAGTGGCTGAGATAAAAAATAAACTAGAAGATATTCAGCTTAATAAAAGCAACCCTTTGACTGTTGACGAAATAGGGATGATTGAATTGAGTTTTGATCGTCAAAAGTTTCTAGGTTGTTTAAAAAAACAAAATGTAGAAGGGATAGACTCTATCCTTAGTTTTTGGACTCAAATGGTAGAGTTAAAAGAGCATCCTGTGATGGCTATTTTTAGAGAAAGGACTCTTTCTCTTTTTTCTGAGGGGTGTTTAGGTTTTTTATCAAGTTATGAAGATGACAAAAAAGTAAGACTAAACCTTAAGGAAGATTCCCTTTGTTTTATCGATATTTGTTCCAGGCTATATTATTTGCTTGTCGGGAATTCATGTCATGTGGGATTTGTTTTCGTTAAAGAAGGGCGTTTATTTACTTCTGATATTACTCCCCTTTACTTGAAACATCGTATAAGGCCGCATTCTATAGGCATTTTATATCCATCTGAATATTTATATCGATTTAAAATAAATCCTCTACTTTCTTCTCAGGTAACTCCTTTTCATGCAAAATTTTTACAGAGTTTTTTTTCTCAAAAATTAACAGAGAGTATATCTATAGAACAAAATGTTTCTTGGGGGTTTTTAGAAGGGGTTTCATCGTTTATTTCAGGGCGTAAAACTCCTTTTTGGGATCGAAAAAAAATAGAGAATCTACAATCTAAAGAGATATGTACGGGGTTTTCAGCAAAAATGGTATATCAAGCCTTTTTAAAGACTAGGGAGAAGGTTCAGGAGCTTGGCTATGGGGTAGATCAGATTACTTATCCTTTTCTGGCTCATGAGAACATCGGGAGAATGCTTGTTGCTGATTTTATTAAATATTTTAAGAAAAAAGGATTGATAGAACTTGTAGAGGATCCTTTTCTAACAGCATGCATTGAGCCCGGGTTTTTAAAAGAAGAGCTTAATTTACTTTTTAAGTACTAATATTTTTTTAAAAAGTTTTTTCTTTTGCTCTATTGAATGAGCAAGAACCTCTATTTCAGGTTTATATAACTATTTAATCATAGTTTTTTAATTATTGTCTTTTTTTGTGTTTTGATTATTTTGTTTTTTAGTAATAGTTATAGTATTTGTTGTGCTATAATTTGATATTATTTAATGATTTTTTAGGTTTTTATGAGTTCACTTGTTGTAAAGTCTAGTCTTTTTAATATTGAAAATCAGAGTCCATCAGAGATTTGTTTATCTGGAAAAAGTCAAAATAAAAATATAGATGTAATTCCCGTTTCAATCAATGACATCTTTTTATGTTCTGGTAATATACTTTCTTTGCTTTCTAACGTTTTAATAAATAGAGGTTTAAATGGTTTTATTCCCTTGGCAGTCCGCGATTTGTCGAGTCTAGTTATTCTTGCTGGTGAATCGATTTCAAGTGTAAAGACAGTTAATGAGGCTAGCACCATTCTATCAGGGGTAGCCCTAACAGTGACTAGATTATTTATTTTAAATAAAATAAATTCAATTCCTTTACTAAAGCCTATACTATTAGTTATGAATGTTTTTGGCACGTATTCTGTAGTCCACAGAGCTGCTACAGAATTAAATAAATGTTTAAGTGTCTATAAAGAATCGAAAGTTAAAAATAATTGGAATATTGCAAGAAATATATTTGTTCATGTGGTTAATGCTTCTTGTTCGATCTATAATACATATTCGATATTTAATCGGCATATTGAGGATTTATTAGAAAAGAGGCCTTCTAGAAAAAGCTGGAATAAAATGAGAGAAGAGACTCCTTTGAGGAGAAGTGAAAATAAAGAAAAGATCCCCTCGATTGATTCAAGTCAAATTTCTAATGAAGAGAGATCTTTTGAAGATAGGAAAAGAAAAATAACAGTGGTTACAGCCTATGATAATGGTATTAAAAAATATGCAGATTTGGTTGGCCCTAATCAAAGAAACTTTGCTGAAAAAAATAAATATGGCTATGTCAGATATGAAGGAAATTTATCAAAAAATAGAGCTCCTTATTGGTCTAAAATAGTTGCAATTTGGGATCAACTTCAAAAAACAAAAGAAGGTGAATGGATTGCTTGGATGGATGCCAGTGCCGTTGTTACAAATACAGATAAAAACTTTGATCAAATTATCGAAAAATATGGAGAAGGAAAGGATGTTATTTTAACTACAGATCCACAAGTTCCTATTAACAATGCTGTGTTTTTAGTAAAAAATAGCGACTGGTCAAAGGATTGGATTCAAAAAGTGTGGAGTCGCTCCGATTTATCTGTCGGAGGCGAGGGGAATTGCGGAGATCTAAATTTTCCTCATTGTCATTATGAACAGCAGTCTATGACAGAGCTGTGGGAAGGGGGGTGGAATAATATTCAAAGCCGTACAGCTATTATTCCTAATAAATCAATGAATAGTTTTTCTCGCTACAGCCACTGGGATGAGTATAGAGATATGCAGTTGTATTATGGGAATGATGCAAAGGAGTCAAAATGGGCCCCCAAAGATTTTATCTGCAAAGTAACTGGAATGGATAAAGATCGTCGATACAAATTGCTCAAATATTTTGTAGGTAATTGTGTAGATAAAGATTGTAATATCCCGTCTTCAGATGCAGATATCCAGTGAGTCAATGCAGTCGGCAAAGATAATTGTCGCCGACCGGTAAAGATAATTGACGCAAAACATCTCCCTGATTAAAAATTTAGAATCGAGCGTAAATCCCTCAGAGGATTCGTTCTGAGCCATCAGGATGCTCAGGTGGCTTTTCAATTGCAAGTTTTTTAATTCTTGACCATATAGCCCGAGTGGAATCGTTAATAAAAAAGTAATTATAAATATACGAATTTTTATTTAGAGGAGAATTGAATACTTTTTTATTTGCACTACAGGCATATTTTCTTTCTTTTCCAAAGAGATCAAGCAAACTTCATCGCTATTAAAAGAGAAAAGAGATTTTTTTACAGGAAGAAACTCTAGAAGATTAGCCTCTTGATGAAAGAGGTACGCTTTGCTGCCTTCTTGTAAGTATTCCTTTGTCTTTTTTAAAGCATCCTCTAAAGAAAGTTCTTCAGGGATAAAAAACACGTTAGGAGCTAGATGTAAAACTAGGGGGATATGAATGTTTTCTTTTTTTTGAATTACAATCTGACAGTTAGTTGAAAAAAATGCGACCTTCCAAAGAAGGTTTAAGCTTAAGGTTTCCGCAAGAAAAATAGAGGTGTTTTTAAACAGAGTTACATCCACTTTCTTTGAGTGAAAAATACGAGAAAAGAAAGGTAGGGTTGTTTGTAAAAGGCGACAGGATAAAATGAATACGACAAAAAATGTTAAAATACTCATGCAAAGAAATCCTAAGGAAGGAGAGAGTCCCAGTAAAGCTCCAAATAAATAAAGAGAACCTGAAGCGATAAGGACTCCTAAAAAACTCAAAAAATTAGCGGCAGCAATCGTTTGACCTCTTTGTTGTGAAGAACTACTCATTTGAATAAAAGAGTCAAAGGAGATAACAAAAATGCCTCCTGCAAGACCAATTAAGGTCAAAATTATAGCTGTAGGGATTAAATAAGCGGAAAAAAACCACAAAGAAAAAAATAGAATAGCAATGATGAACCCTGCAAGACAAGAAAGGCCTAGTTCTGCTTTTTTCTTGAGAAATTTCCCTGCTAAAAAAGATCCTCCTGCAATACCAAGGGCAGATAATAAGAATAAATATCCTCCAGCATATTCAGACAGATGAAGTGATTGGATAGCAAAAGGGATGATGTTAAGTTGTGTAAAAGCTCCTATAAAAAGGAAAAAAGCAGATCCGAAAAGAGAGGCTGATAAAAGTGGCGTTTTACGACATTCTAAAATAGTTTGAATGATTTCTTTTGGGAAAAAAAAACGGATCTTTTTTAAAGATTTTTGGGGCTCTGTTTTTTTTATACCTAATGCAAAAAAGAGACCGCATAAAGAAAAAAGAAGGCAAAACGAGACAGAAAGAACGTAGTTTTTTTCTGTTAATTCAGAAATGAAAGAAGCTAGAAATGTTCCTGAAATAATAGCTAGATAAGTGAAGGAGGTTATTAACGCATTTGCTTTAGTAATGTTTTGTTTATCAACGATCTCTGCGATAATTCCATATTTTGAAGGACCAAAGACTGCGCTGTGAGTTGCTAGGAGAAAAAGAAGTGAGTAACATCCCCATGTGCTTTTAAAGTAAAAGACAAATACAGAAAGAATCATAAGGAGAATTTCAAAAGATTTAAGGCTTACAATAATTTTTTGTTTACTAAAACGGTCTGCTAAAACCCCAGCAGCAGCAGAAAAAAGAAGGAAAGGCACGACGTAAAGAGCTCCGACTGCGGAAAGAATAGTGCTCGATTTTTCTACGCCTAGACTGGCAAGAAGCAGAAATATTATCAGAAGTTTATAAATGTTGTCATTTAAGGCTCCTAAAAATTGAGAGGCATTTAGGCAAAAAAAAGAGCTTGGTTTTTTTTTAAATTTTTCAATTCGTGCTTTCTTAAAAAAGAGCATAAGACGCCTTGGATTCAATGAATTTTTAATAGAAAGAATATAGAGTAAAAAATCGCTTGTCAATGCTTAGAAGTTTTTTAGAAAGATTGACAACAGATTTAAGACTCGGTACCTTTTTAGCATTAGCAAAGGAAATAGATGATAAATCGGCCGACTGTACATTTTAGCAATCGATTGGAAGAGTTAGCTTGTCATTTAGGAAATCAGCTTTTCAAAAAAGGGGAGGATCCTTTTGCGGAAAGACTTGTTATTCTTCCAAGCCACAGTTTAAAGCTATATCTGACCTCTTTTTTTGCAGAACATCCTAAATGGAGTATATGTGCTGGAATTACATTTAAGACGTTGATAAATGGGGCCTTTCATTTTTTTTCAGAAGAAGAATTACGAAAGTTCCCCTCTCCATTAGCTCTTTCTTTTATAATAGAGCAAGAGATTGGTCTACTTACAAAAGAAAGTTTAGAGGACGAAGTTTTTGGTGAGCTCAAAGACTATCTGGACCCACCCACACCGCAAAAAAGAATTTGGCTAGCAGAAGAGCTATCTCGTCTTTTTAGTGAATATAGTATGTTTGAAGGAAAAGCCTTAATCCAGTGGAAGGAAAAAAAAGGGTGGAAGCAGGTTTTATGGAATCGAGTTTTTTCTCATTTAAAATGCCTTTCAGAGGAATTAAGTCAGAAAAAAGAATTAAAACCTCTACAGGTACATCTATTTGGTTTTTCTAATGTCCCAGATCATTTTTATCAATTTTTTTGTCATTTAGGTATGCACATCTATTTTCTTTCTCCAAGTACATACTTTTGGGAAGATCTGTGTAGTGATCAGGAACGGATTTTTTTAGAAAAGAAAATGGAAGGAAAAAAAATGCGTTTGCAAGTAATGGAGCAAATGACATTTTTCCTGAAAGAGACTCACCCTCTGTTGGCTAATTGGGGGAAAGTGGGAAGATCTTTATTAAGGCAACTAGGAGATACAGAATCGTATTTAGAAGAAGAATATACAGATCCTTTAACAGCAGATGCAAATGCTTTGACATATTTACAGTCAGGGCTTTTTCAATTAGAATCGGAAAAAAGAGAGATTTCATTAGAAGACACATCTATTCTTTGTCTTTCTGCAACGTCCAAGTTAAGAGAAATAGAGTCTCTTTTTGAAACTCTTCAGGAATATATGCTGTTGGATAAAGAATTAGAGCCAAAAGATATTTTAGTTTTGAGTTCGGATCTCGAGTCCTATTTTCCTTATATTCAAATGGTCTTTGGAGTTCAATCCAGCAGCATAGGCTATTCTGTTCATGGCCTTTCTTTAGCGATGTCAGAAGAGGATTCTCAAGCTTTAATGTTTTTCTTTTCTTTGGCAGAAAGCCGCTTTGATAGAGAGCTTGTTTTAAAGTTTTTTTCTTTTCCTTCTGTAATGAAAAAGTTTGGATGGACATTCGATGATATGGAACTGCTTAAGCAGTGGTTTGAAAAAGCTCACGTTCTATGGGGATTTGATCCAGAGCATAAAAAACAGTGTTTAGACCAGGTGTGGCCAGAAGGAGCTTTTTTAGGGCCTCTGCCATTAGAAGGAACTTGGGAAGAAGGGATTTGTAGACTTGTCAAAGGGCTTGCTATGGATGTGGACTCTTTTTTTCTAGAGAAAGAGGAAATTCCAAATCCTTGGCCGCTCCCTCAACTTGCTTGGGCGGAAGCTGAACTGCTAGGTCGGTTTATTCGGGCACTTTCTTTATTGAAAGAAGATTTAAAACCTGTTTATCAAAAAGAAAGTAAAACAATAGATCAGTGGGTTTTTTTAATCCAAAAATGGATAGCCTTTTACTTTGATAAGAGTCAGGTAATGGAATCTTTGACTCAAGATTTAGAATCTTTAAAACAGGAATTAGACGGAAAGGTTTCTTTGCCGCTTCCTTTTATAAGTTTTAAAAAAGCGATAGAAGCTCACTTTCACAAGAAAAAAGAGTCGTTTCAAAGTTCTCATCTGAATACGGTTAAATTTCTTTCGATGCAATTAGGAGGCTGTTATCCTTCAAAAATCATATGCGCTATCGGATGTGATGAAGGATCTTTTCCTAGAAATCCTCCCTCAGATTGTTTAGATAAAACTGGAAAATTTAAAGAAGTTCCGTCTATTACAGAGCAAGATCGTTATCTTTTTCTAGAAATGATTCTTCATTCAAGGAAAGCTTTTATTTGTAGTTATCAAAGGATGTCTTGGAAAGATCAAAAGGGACAAGGTCCTTCTTTGCTCATTCAAGATCTTATGAATGATTTGGATAAAAACTGTTTTTTTGCTAACTCTTTTTTAAAACCTTCAGAAGTCTTAACTCGGCATCACCCAGCTATGAATTTTGATCAGAGGTATTTTCAAAAAGAAGGTTTTTGCAGTTATTCTCCGATTACATTTTTATCAGCGCAAAGCTACTATCTAAAAGAGAAGAAAAAAATACTTCCCTTTTTTTTCAATCAAGAAAAAAAAGGGTTATTCCATTCGAAAACTATTGAAATCAAAAAACTTCAAGATTTTGCCAAAGATCCAATTCGTATATTCTTTAAAGAAAAGCTTGGAATTTTTTTTGATTTTATTGCTCCTAAAGAAGAGGAGTTTTTTCTTCCAGCCGTAACGCGTAGCCAAATGAAAAAAGAGGCTTTTCAAAAAGGTCTAGCTTCTTGCATTTGCAGAGCAAAAGCAAAGGGGCAATTGCCTTTAGGGGAAATAGGGAAGATTGCGGTTCACGATTTAGAAGAAGATCTCATTCAGTGGCAAAAACACTTGAATCTTTTTCAACTGAAGTTTAGTGATGTTTTTTGTGTAGAATTTTCGGAAGATGTAAAAGTGATGGAAAAAAAAGAAGGTAAAATTCTTTTGCCGCCCCTTTTAATCGACGTAGATGGCGTTGGAATGATGTCGCTAATAGGATCTCTTGACTTTGTGTCCCCTCAGGGTTTTTTGTGGCTAGGAAGTGCTTCGAAAGCAAATAGGATTGAACTTTTTCCTTCTTTGTTGATTCTCTCTTGTCTTTCAGAAGTATTAGGTATCGAAGCTAAAGGATTAATTTTAAAAACGGGTAAAGTTTTTTCCGTATCACTTGAAGATCCTTTTAAGCAGTTAGGATTCTACTTGCGGCTTTATCTGAGATCTATTCAAGAGATTTGTCCGATTCGACCTGAGTGGGCTTTGGATTTTCTTGTAAAAACAAAAGAAGAAATAGAGAAGAAGAGACTATCTTCTTCTTACTTTAAAGGTTTTGTAGATCCCTATGAAGAGTGGATGTTAAAAAGAGAGGGGCTTCCTGAAATAGACGTTATATATAACCTTTGGAAATCTGAATGGGAAAAAGTGTTTTCTCCCCTTTTATCTGCTATCTTGGAGTAAATCATGGCAATATTTGATGTTTTAAATCCGGAAACGAAAATTTTTAGCCATTATTTTTTAGAAGCTTCTGCCGGAACCGGAAAAACCTTTGCTATTGAAAATATTGTCCCTAGGCTTCTTCTAGAGTCGGAAGAGCCTTCGGTTCAACTTTCAGAAGTTTTAGTTGTCACATTCACAAGAGCTGCAACTAGAGAGCTTAAATCTCGCATTTACCAGAATCTTTTAAAAATCAAAACGGCACTCGATCTAAAAGAAGGGGGGCCTTTATATCTGGAGAGATTTCTAAGGGCAGAAGAATCTCAAGTTTCTAAATCCAGAAGAAGAATAGAGGAAGCTCTTTGTTTTTTTGAAAAGGCTCAAGTATTTACCCTGCATGGGTTTTGTCTAAAAATTTTGCAAGAATTTGCTTTTGAGGCTAAATTTTTCCTGTCTTCACAAGATGAAGAAGAGTGCGCTCAGAAAGACAAACTCAAAGAATATATTAAAGATTTTTTACGAAGAGGGATAGACCCTAAGGTGTTAAGTCCTTCTCAACTTCGAATCGTAATTCAAGGGGTAGGAAGGGAAATCGATGCTCTTTGCAATGCTCTTTTACAACGATTAGAGGGAAATCAAACAATTAGTTCCTATCCAACAGCTATTCAACATTGGAATTCTTGGAATGAAGCTATTATCTCTTTACCTAAATCTACAAAAAAAGAGCTGTGGCATGATTTTTCTATAGTGGCACCAAGACTTGCGTCATCTGCTAAAAGAAAAGAGCAGGTTCAAATTTTTTTTGATTGGATAGAAAAAAAACACTGCTCTTTTAACGAATGGGATGCATTTCTAGAGGAAAAGGAGTTTTTTTTAGAAGAGCTTAGTTTTTCTTCAACTTATAAAAAGAAAGCTAGGGAAGAGTTAGGTCTTATTCATTTTGGACTTTTTGAAGAAATGCAAAGGGTTTTTGTGCCTCTTTATAAAGCCTCTACTGACTATGGAGCAGCCCTTCTATCTCTAGCTAGTGCCTGTTATTTGCATTATGAAAAAGGGCGCATGGATCTATCTCATTTTAATCCGGATGATTTAGTTGAAAGACTTCGAAGTTCATTACTAAAAGATGCTGATTTTCGTGCAAAAGTGCAATCTCGCTATAAAGCTGTGATTATAGATGAATTTCAAGATACAGATCCTATTCAGTGGGATATTTTTGAAACTTTGTTTTTCAAAGAAAATAAAAAGTTGCCGACCTTATACCTTGTTGGGGATCCAAAGCAGTCAATTTATGCGTTTCGAAGAGCCGATGTATATCTCTATTTAAGAGCCGCTTCTTTACTCGGAGATAAGGCTATTGCATATTTAGATACTAATTTTCGATCGCACCCACATCTAGTGAATGCTTTAAATGAACTATTTTCTTTCGATTTGCCACTAAAGTGGATGATCCTTCCTTTTTTAAAAACGAGCTTAGAAGTTCGAAGAGTTTCAAGTAAACCACTTTATCCATCCCTATTGGATCAAGATATAAAAGGGAGAGTGCACTTTTTTGTTATAGTAGATGATATAGAAAAAGGGAAAAAGTGGCCTAGGGAATCTGTGGAAGAAGAGAGAATTTTTCCTCTTATTGCTAGAGAAATTAGCTTTCTTCGCAAAGAGAAGGGATATACACTTCAGCAGATGGCCATTTTGGTAAAAGATAGATATCAAGCTATGAGGCTTCAAAAGGCTCTTCAAGCTTACAATATCCCATGCTTAATGCAAAAAAGTTTAGATGTGTCGACAAGCGTTGCTTATGAAGTGATGAAAGATCTTCTTTTAGCAGTGGAAAGACCTTCTAGTTTAAGTTCTTTAAAAAGGTTTTTAGGAGGGGCTTTGATAGGCTACTCTTCTCAAAAGATCGAAGGCTCTTTAGAAAATATTCATCTTCAAAAAGCTAAAGAATATTTAATAGAAGCGGGTGTGACTTTTCGACGGCAAGGATTCGGGGTTTTTTTTCAAAATATTTTGCTTTTTCCCTCTCCTAATGGAGATGAAACCGTAGTAGAATCTTTATTATCAAGAGTAGATCCGCATCTTTATTTTGATTTAAGGCAGCTTTGCCAAATTCTTTTAGAAAATTGTCCAGAAGGGCTTTATGATCCAAGGCTTTGTTTAATATTTTTAGAAGAGTTAAGAGATCTTCCGCTATCGAGCGAAGCATTAAAGCAATGTTCTGAAGAAGAAGAAGATCAAGTGCAAGTTATGACTCTTCATAAAAGTAAGGGGCTTGAATTTGAAATTGTATTCGCCTTGGGATTGTGTTCTCGACACTCTCGCGGAGATGAATTCATATCTGTCAGAAAAAATGAAACGAGAGAAATGGCGTCTTCTTCGCAAGAAGAGGAATCTTTACATCTTCATCTCCAAGAAGTGGACGCTGAAAAACTTCGTCAGTTATACGTTGCCTTAACAAGAGCTAAAGAAAGGGTCTATGTTCCGATTGTATTGCCTAAGGAACCTCAGAAGCTTCAAAACGGCACCGCTGCGCCTATAGAGCTTTTGATGGGAGGTATAGGTCTTTCAGACTATTTATTAGAAGATGTGTATAAAAATATTTCAGGTCTTTCCTTTGAAAGATTTAAAAGTTACTTAAATCGTCTTCAAGAAAGAGCTTCTATTTCCTATGAGATGATAGAATCGTCGCAGGTGTATGTAGAAAAAATACAGAGTAACTCGCCGTCTATTCTTACTCCGCCACCCCCTATTCCTAAGAAAAATATAAATCACTTTCTTCTTTCTTTTTCTTCATTAATTGAAGGAAAAAAAGAAGAGTCTGAAAAAATGTATTTCGAATCCCCAGAGGAAGGAGATCTTCCTTTAGGTTCCGAGACAGGAACTGTTATTCACTCTATTTTAGAACACTTATGTAAAGCGGATGTACACCGCGGAGAAAATATACATATTCAAAAAGTAATAGAGAGGCAGGTTAAAAGTTCCTGTCTAGAAGGAAAAGAAGATCATATATTTAAAATGATCCAAGAAGCTTTTAAAGTTCGAATTGATTTGCAAGGAGGCTCTACCTCTTTAGAAGAGATTCCCTCTATAGATATGCAAATAGAAATGGAATTTTTATACCCGTTCCCCCCTTCTTTTTTAAAGGGATTTATTGATTTAGTTTTTCGTTATCAAGGCAGATATTATATTTTGGATTGGAAGACAAATTATTTAGGTCCTAATAAAGAAGACTACTCGTTGAAAAATATTGAAGAGTGCATGAATCAAAGCAGTTATTTTTTACAGGCCTCTATTTACTCGCAAGCTCTAAAAAAATATCTAGCTCTTTTTGAAAAAAAACCATTTGAGTCTTTATTTGGTGGGGTGATTTATTTTTTTCTTCGTGGTGTAAAGACTTATCTATTTCAACCAGAATTAGGAGATTCTTTATGGAAAAGCAACTAGCACGGATTTTAGAGCTCATTGAAGAGGAGGTCTTTTCTCCTATTGATTTATTTTTTGCAAAGACGCTTTTAAAAGAGTTTTCTACAGAAATGCAACCAGAAATCCTATTTTTACTTTGCTATCTATTATCTTCTGCAAGACAAGGTCACCTTTGTGTGCAAATTTTTCCAAAAGCAATTCTTCCTTCTCCGTTTGAAAGTAAAGAGGAAATAGAATCTAAAGTCTTGATAGGAGCAGTTTTTCTTCCTACTGCTCTTTTTCAAGATATGGATGTAGAAAATTTTTCTTCTCCTATCAAACCGATTTGTCGTTATAAGAATTTTTTATATCTACAAAAAAACTGGCTATTAGAAACTAATTTTTTACTCCACTTAAAAAAAATTATCAACTGGAGGCTACGCTTTCCTTTGAAAATTCCTCTAGTTTTAAATCCCCTTCTTAATGAGCTCCAAAGAAAAGCAGTATTGCTAGCTCTATCATCCCCTATTTGTTTTATTTCTGGAGGCCCTGGTACGGGGAAAACGTTTACAGCTTCCGAAATTGTTAAAGTGTTCTTGAGTAGTTTAACGGAGGATCAGAAAAAAACGGCTGTCATTAAGATATCAGCACCTACTGGAAAGGCAGCTTCTCACTTAGAGAAGAAGATAGCAGCCCATTTAGATGGTTTTCACGTGGAGTGTGGGACGTTGCATAGCCTATTGCAAATTAAATCTAAGAATAGTTTTCAGCAAAAAGGGCCTACTCTTTTTGCGGATCTTTTTTTAATAGATGAAGCTTCTATGCTCGACGCTAAACTATTTTCCAGGCTTTTAGCAAGTTTGCAAGAAGGGGGTCGGCTTGTCTTTATGGGAGATAAAAATCAACTTCCCCCCGTTGAATCAGGAGCTTTATTTGCAGATTTAATAGATAATGCAAAGCAAGCATCCTTGCCATCTATTATTTTAAAAGAGTGTTTGAGAGTAGAAAAAAAAGAGTTAATTGATTTTGCAAGTTCTATCATAGAAGGAGACGTTCAAAAAGTCCTTTCATCTTCTTTTGTTCGCTGCTTTTTGCCTTCTGCTATCCATCAAATTAGGGAACTTATTTGGGAAAGATGCCAAGCATTTTTTTTTCAGGGAAAGGAAGACACGAATCAATTTCGTATTTTGAGCTGTATTCGAAAAGGTCCTTTAGGGGTTGATGAATTAAATAAAATGGTTCTTCATCGGTTTTTAGAAAATATAAATGAGGATTCTTTTTTTTCTGTTCCTATTCTCATTACAGAAAATAGTGAGTCAATGGAGCTTATGAATGGAGATGTGGGTTATATAGTTGCCAAAGCGTCTTCTTTAAAGAAAAAATGGTTTGATTCTGAAGATAAAGCTCATTTTTTTTCACGTTCTTTTTCAGCTCTTCTTCTACCTTCCTTTGAATGGGGGTATTGTCTTTCTGTACACAAAAGCCAAGGTAGCGAATATGATTCAGTAATTGCCTTGGCTCCAAAGGGGAGCGAAAATTTTGGAAAGGAAGTTCTCTATACGGCTGTTACTAGAGCAAAAAAAGAAATCCTTTTATTAACTGAAGAATCTTCACTAATCGCCCTTTTAGGTAAAAGTTCCCGAAAAGTATCAGGGTTAATTCAGAGACTTTGATGTTATTAGTGTCTTTTCTCGTCGTTTTCGTAGCTTTAAAAAAATCAAAAAATAATGAAGTCTCATAATTCCATGGCTAACCGGTTTTTTTAGGTTTTGAAATGCGTAAAAAAATATTTACGAACGCAAAAAACTCTTTAAGTTTACTTTATATCTTGTTATTATGAAAGTAACTATAAAACAGGGTCATCATGTCTATTTTAAATCCTAGAGTTGATTTTGCATTCAAAAAAATCTTTGGAGCAGAAGAAAACAAAGACCTTCTAATTTCTTTTATTAATTCTGTTATTTCAGAAAAAAATCCAATAGTAGAGGTTACTCTTTTAAATCCTTATAATTCCCTTAATTTTAAAGGAGACAAAGGATGCGTTTTGGATATCAAAGCCAAAGATTCCGAAGGAAGATATTTCGACATAGAGATGCAAATTAGCGATGATGGCGACTATGACAAAAGAGCTTTAAACTATTGGGCTGAAACATATACAGGCCAACTAAATTCCGGTCAAGACTACTCTGTTTTGCGAAAAACAATCGCTATTCATATTCTGAATTTTAACTGCATTCCGGAAAGTCAACAGTACAGCAATAAATTTATTATTACAGAAGAAAGTTCAGGTGTGCATTATTTTCAAGACTTCGTAATTTATACAATCGAACTTGAAAAATTCACTCACTCAGCAGACGAAAATCTAAACTTAATGCTTCCTCGCATTAAAACCGGGTTGGATCGTTGGTCTACCTTTTTAACAAAAGCTCCTAGTTTAGATCTTAATAACCTACCCAAAGAACTATGTAATGATCCATGTATTCAGAAAGCTTTAGAAGTCTTAAGCACTCTCTCTTTAAACAAGGAAGAGAGGGAGCTTTACGAAGAGCACTTAAAATGGTTAAGGGTAGAGACTAGCACGATTAAAAAAGCAGAGGCCAAAGGTAAAGCTGAAGGTAAAGCTAGAAAATCTAGAGAAATGACTGTAGAGATGTTACTTGAGAATGAATCCGAAGCAAAAATCATTAAATACACAGGCTTAACGCTCAAAGAAATTGCAGAAATAAAGAAATCCCTTTTTTAAAAACAAAGGAATTCTGGTGTTTCTTTCCGATTTTACAACACAATCAAAGAGTTTTTTTGGATTATAAAAAACTTATCTAACTAATGGAAGATTTAGAATTTGAAAAAGTCTCTATTAAAACGGGTTCTTGCAAAGCTTGCGTTTTAGGATCTGCGTAGTAGTAGTAGATTTTCTCTTCAGCAAGTCGAATTTCTGCAATATAGGGATATAGTGGACGATTGACCTGCTCATCCCAAAAATCAAAGCGAAGAGCAAGGCTCTTGTTAGAAAGTGGAGGATAGAATCCCTTAGGGTGCTGTTTTAATGCCTCTATTCTATAATTAGCAATTCTAGGATCTTCATATATTATTTGTAAAAGCTGTTCAGTTACGCTTTTTGCCATCAGTTGAGCTTGTTCTAAAGTGAGTTTATCTGGGCATGTAAAAAGGAGTCCCCAAGGGGTTGTTCCTGAATTATTGGCTCCTGCTATATGACCAAGGCCTGCACAGATAAGTTTAAGTTTAAAGGGGGCTCCGATTGTTATGGCTGCTTTACTTAAAGTGTTGCGCGCATCTCTATCGTATTGTGGACCTGTAGTGGTAAAGATGTCTGCAGAAGCTAGGGAATAAGAGGTTACTAATAGAGTTAAAAAAAGAATTAAATTTTTTTTGAAATCCAAGGAAATTCCTTTTATATATAGGAGAAGACAGTCCGTCCCCTCCTGTAAAAAATCTTATGCTTTAGAAGCAAATCTTTTTGTAATGCGGGATTTAAAACGGCTAGCTTTATTTTGTGTAAAAACGCCTTTTTTAACTCCTTTATCCATCATACTGTATACTGCGTTAAGCTTAGGGGCTAAATCGGTGCCTGCGCTAGTCAACGCTTTTATTACTGTATTGACCTTAGAGCGGAATGCTTTATTGAGAAGTCTACGCTTTTCATTTTGCAATTCTCTTTTTACCGCTGTAGGTATTTTTGTTTTGATTTTTGTCTCTTTTTCGTCTGCCATAGTAAACTCTTTCTCTTAAAGGAATAAAGATGCTGGTTAATATACTTAATTTCCCTATAATTCGTCAAAGTTAGAATATTTTATGAGGGGCTGTATGAGGAAGGTGTGGATAGTTCTTTTATCTGTAACGTCTTTAATATTAGTGGGTTTTTCTGTTAAAATGACCTCCAGATTTAACGAATATTTTTCTTTGAACAACGTGTCTAAAGCGGTTTCTATGGATTGGGAAATTCTAGAAAAGAGCTCTTCTTCTTTTGCTTTGCTTGTTTCTTATCAGTTTAATCCCTTGGAAAAGGGGTTAATTCGGGGGGTGACAGAGCTTCCTAAACCTCATTTTCTTAACCTTCCCTCTGCAGAACGTGCAGTGAAAGAACTTTCAGGAAAGTCTTGGGATGTCTTTTATAATGAAAAAGATCCGTCAATTAGCTCTTTACAGAAAATTTTTCCTTTTAAAGATTGCATTCAAACTGTTTTGACTTTGGGTGTTTTTGTCTATTTTCTGTTCTTTAAGAAGATGATGGAAAAGGCAGCTCAAGAGTGGTAACTCCTTATTAATTGTATTTTAATTTAAGGTGATCTTGAATTTTCAGAATGTTTTCTGAATTATATTCATTTTTTTTAATTAATTCATTAAACTTCTCATTGGAAAAAATAGCTGTAATCAGTTGATCAGTATTGATTATTTTTAGAAGCAGCTCTTCAGGGATCTCAGGATCTGAAAGAATTATGTGGAGGATGTCTAGATTAAAGAAGTCTCTGTTAGAAGGTGTTTTATCTTCGGATTGGTTTTTTTGGGATAAAAGTTCGTTAGTAAAAAGAGCTGAGATAAAATGCTCGTTATGGAAAATCTTAGGTGGGAATTCTTGAGAAATCGGGTCTTTAGAAAAGATGTCGTAAAAAAGATCAGTATTTAATAGCTGTTGGATGAAAAAAGTCTTATTTGACGATGGGAAGGCCATAGAAAATAGTGCAAGGAGTCTTGTTTTATCAGAGAGAAGGTGTGAAATGAATCTTGTATCTTTAAGAAGATCTAAAATTTGATGTTCAGATAACCTATTCTCTGAAAGAGTCGAGTCAAAATTAACTGTAAAGAAGTTATAGCAACTTTCTGGATCTTTAAAGTCCATAGGGCTTTTTGAATCTTTTGGTCGGGTAGATTCAAAAAATTTTCGGTAATAAGATTTATCTTTAGAGGTGATTTTTTTGCAGTGTGTCTCATTTCTAATCTTTGGTTTTCAGGAGTGCGAAATAATAAAAAAGCAAGAGCGATGAAGCCGAAAAAAGATGTTTCGCCGAAGGGCACAAGAATGGATAGGGCAAGGCAAGCGATAAATGCGACTGTTATTGCTAAAGTTCGAAAGTGGCGAGTTTTATGAGGTCTATGATCAAGTAGGTAGTAGTATAATCGTGAGATATCTCTATTATTTGACTCGCTAAGAACTTTTATTAGGGTGCTTTTCTCAGTAGGTTCTAAGTCTGAAATAGCCGGCTCGAATTCTGCAATAAATTCCAACGATACAGGATTAGGCTGTGCTAGGCTGACGGGGGTTGAGTTTTTTAGTCTATCAAGGTCTTCTATATTTATTGCAATCCGATCTAATAGTTCTTTGGATTTTAGGTGTTCATTTTTGCTAAATCTTCTGTAAAATTCTTGTACAGAAGCCTTTTGTTCTTCAAAAGGCTTCTGGCTAAAGAATGAAATAAGTTCGCTAGTTGGAGTGTTTGCATACACATAAGAATCAGATTGAGGGTGTATCTTAGCCTAATTAGATCGTTCTGTATTCATGTGGAACATATTTAAGTAATATTGAGTTAATTATACGCTAGCATTGAGTTTTAATTCAATGTCAATTTCTCATTTAAACTGTTGATTGCTTTATTGTTAATTTGTTTATTTATTTAAGCCGTGTCTAATATTTTTTTAAAAAAACCGTATATTGAAAAGTTTGATGGTTTTTTTTGCGACGCTACCCTTGTTTGAAGAGCTTTTAGATAAGGTGGGTGAGATAGTCTGTCAGAGGTGTCTCCTTTAAAATAAAATGGGGTGTTTCTTTGAGGATAAAGAAAATACTGTTTTATTTTTTGAGTGTCTTGAGTTTTCAAAAAAAAAGTAGATATGTCTATTTGGACTGCAGGGAGTTTGTAGAGGCCTTTTTTTATTTTTAAGTAACGTTGGTCATAGAGTGTAAAAGAATTATTTGTGTTTTTTTTTATGAAGTAAAGAGGTTGAGTATTCAGTAAAAGTTTCTTTCTAAAAAAGAACGAAGAAAAAAGTCCTTCATAAAGGACCCAGACGATAAGGGGGTATGGGGTTTGGATAGAGGTTAACAATTTAATCTTTTTCAGGGTGATGCTATGCGGTAGAAGGCAAAAAGCTGGAATTCCAAAATCTTGAGTTAGAAGAGGGAATCCTTTTAAATTGGAAACTACATATCCCGGAAGTTTGCTTTGTAGAAAAAGAAGAGCCATAGGTTTTTATGTTCCTTTTTTTGTAAAAAGAAGCTTGGCTGCATTTTTTTTTAAGTGCAAGGAGAAGTAAAGGGTTTGCGTATAACTTTATTACCTGCTATCTTTTCTTAAAGATGTGGGTTACTCCTATAAAATCTAAGACGGCTTTTTTAATTCTATTCTAGGAAATTATGACAAAAGGGACATTTAGCAATTTATTCAGTCAACAGCATCAGCAGAAGATTGAAGAGCTTGTAGCTATTGCAAAAGAGCAAGGGTATATTACTTATGAGGAGATCAATGAAACTCTTCCAATGAGTTTTGATTCGCCTGATCAGATAGACCAAATTTTGATTTTCTTGAGTGGAATGGATATCCAAATTCTAAATCAGGTTGAAGTCGAAAGGCAAAAAGAGAGAAAGAAAGAAGCGAAGGAACTGGAGGGCTCTGTAAAGCGCACGGAAGGGACTTCTGATGATCCAGTAAGAATGTATCTAAAGGAAATGGGATCTGTTCCGCTTTTAACGCGTGAAGAAGAAGTTGAAATTTCTAAAAGAATAGAAAAAGCGCAGATTCAAATCGAAAAGATTATCATGCGATTTCGATATTCGACAAGAGAAGCGATTTCTATCGCTAACTATTTGATTTCCGGGAAGGATCGCTTTGATAAAGTGGTTTCTGAAAAAGAAGTTTCCGACAAAGCTGCCTATTTATTACTTTTGCCTAAGCTCTGTAGCCTTTTGAATCAAGAAGACGGCTTTTTAGAAAATTTACTAGTTAATCTAAAAGATCCTGAGTTAAAAAAAGTGGATCGAGTAAAAATTTCTGAGGATATTGAAAAAAGCAGGATTCGAACGCAAGCTTATTTAAAAAGAGTTTTTTGTAAAAATAATATCATTGAAGACTTTATTGAAGTTATTTTAACTGCACATGATCGATTTTTGGTTTTAGAAAGAGAGATTGAAGAGCTGATTCCTCGTGCAGAAAAAAACAAATTTGCAGCAGCAAAATTGCAAGGGATTCGACGCAAGTTGATTAAAAGAGAATTAGCGGCAGGTCGAGGCTTGGATGAGTTTAAGAAAGATGTTCGCATGTTGCAGCGTTGGATGGATAAGAGCCAAGAAGCAAAACGAGAAATGGTTGAATCTAACTTAAGACTTGTAATCTCCATTGCTAAAAAATATACAAACCGAGGTCTCTCCTTTTTAGATTTAATTCAAGAAGGGAATGTGGGTCTTATGAAAGCTGTTGAAAAGTTCGAATATCGAAGAGGATATAAGTTCTCTACATATGCTACTTGGTGGATTCGTCAAGCTGTAACCCGAGCTATTGCAGATCAGGCTAGAACAATTCGTATCCCTGTTCATATGATTGAGACGATTAACAAAGTTTTACGTGGTGCTAAAAAGTTAATGATGGAAACAGGGCGAGAGCCTACCCCTGAAGAGCTTGCCATTGAATTAGGTCTTACTCCAGATAGAGTTCGAGAAATTTACAAAATTGCACAGCATCCGATCTCATTACAAGCAGAAGTTGGAGATGGAGGAGAGAGTCAATTTGGAGACTTCTTGGAAGACACTACAATTGAGTCTCCGGCCGAAGCAACTGGATATGCGATCCTAAAAGATAAGATGAATGAAGTTCTTACTTCTTTAACTGAAAGGGAAAGAACGGTTCTTATTGAACGATTTGGACTTTTAGATGGAAAGCCTAAAACATTGGAAGAGGTAGGAGTTCGGTTTAAAGTAACGAGGGAGAGGGTTCGTCAGATTGAAGCAAAAGCGTTAAGAAAGATGCGTCATCCTACTCGTTCTAAACAGTTGCAGGCCTTTTTAGATCTTTTAGACACTGATTAACATGCTAGATATTGAATCTATTTTCTCTCCACAAGGCCTTTTAAGCAAAGGCCTTATCGGGTATGAAATGCGTGGAGAGCAAAGAGATTTGGCTTTGCAGGTTATGCATGCCTATAATAAAGATCGCGTTTTATTAGCCGAAGCCGCGACCGGTGTCGGTAAAAGTTGGGCTTATTTAATCCCTGCTCTTCTTTGGGCTTCTTCTAGACGAGAAACTACTATTATTTCTACTCATACCATTGCTTTGCAAGAGCAGCTCATCAAAAAAGACATCCCCTTTTTATTGAATCTTTTACAGTTAGATTTGCAGGCAACGCTAGTTAAAGGCATGGGGAACTATTTTTGTTTTCGAAAGTTTGACGAAGTAGCTCAAGAGTCGTTTCTTTTATCTTCTCAAGAACAATCAGAACTTCAAAAGCTTGAAGTGTTTGCTGCAACTTCATCTGAAGGATCTATAGGAAATATTTCTTTCCCCTTATCTTCTGGGATGTGGAATAAAGTATGTGCTGAAAGAAGTTCTTGTACTCATATGCAATGCCCTCACTTTAAACAGTGTTTTTTCTTTAAAGCTCGTAAGCAAGTTGCCGAATCTCAGATACTTGTTATTAATCATCACCTGCTTGTTTCTGAGCTTGCAATGCGAATGAGGCCAGATTTTCGAGAAGAAAAGTCTATTTTACCTAAATCATATCGAATTATATTGGACGAAGCTCATCACTTGGAAGAAATCGCGTTAGAAAGTTTTTCTGTAAAGCTTGATCGACTGGATCTTGTTCGATATTTAGGAAGAATTTATTCTGAATTTCAGCCGCAAAAAAGTCGTTTAGGACTTTTTATGCAAGATCTTTCGAAAAAGAAGAGCAATTTTTCTAGAGCACTTGTTTTACTTTTGGATATAGAAGTCCCCTCTCAGAAGAAGCTTGCGTTAACTAGCGTAGAAGAGCTATTTGAAAAGTTAGAAAAGTTTTGTGAGGAGCATTTATCTAAAGAGCAGGCTTCAGAAATTAGGGAAAGACGATGGCGTTTTTCAGCAAAAGAGGCGGCTATCCCCTCTTGGAAAGAGGGGATTCAAGAATCTTTTCTAACAGTGCAAAGAGAGTGGAATAAACTGTTTGCTCTTTTAAAACAGCTTAAAAATGAGGCTTTACAGGGCCTTTCTGATGGAGATAAGGAAAGTTTATCTATGCATGTAATGGCGTTTGATTTTACAGAAAGCTATTTAACGCAGAAATTATCTGAGCTCGAAACTTTTATTATGGTGCATGAAGAAAAAAGCAGAGTAAGGTGGGTTGAAACCTCAGCTCCTTTAGCTATGAAGAACGTTACTTTAGTGGATGCAAAACTCAATGTTTCAGAGTATCTGCGGACTCATCTTTTTCAGGCGAAGCAAACGGCTATTTTATGTAGCGCTACCTTAACTTCAAACCAAAATTTTTCTTTTTTAAAGCAGCAAATTGGGCTTAATGAAGAAGCTCTTAGCAAGAGAACGGAAGAGAAGACGTATAGTTCCCCTTTTGACTTTGCAAAAAATGCTCTGTTCTTAGTTCCAAAGGATTTCGTTTTACCTCATGAATATGGTTTTTCAGATCAAGTAGCAACAGCTGTAAAAAAAATTATAGAAGCTTCAAGAGGAGGTTGCTTTATTCTTTTTACATCCTATGAAATGCTTCATTTTGTATATGAAAAAATAACAAGATCGTACGACAAACCATCAGCTTCTTATATGAAGCAGGGAGAGTCTTCAAAGCAAACTCTCATCGAAAATTTTAAAAAAGCAAAAGATGGGGTGCTTTTTGCTACCTCTTCATTTTGGGAAGGAATCGATATTGCAGGAAATGCTCTTCGCTGTGTTGTCATTACAAAGCTTCCCTTTAGAGTTCCGTCAGATCCATTATTCCAAGCAATGAGCGAAATGTATGAAAAAGAAGGAAGAGACTCTTTTAGTGAGTATTCACTGCCTTTGGCCTGTCTTAAGTTTAAACAAGGATTTGGACGACTTATTCGAACAAAGAGTGATAGAGGCTGCGTTGTATGTTTAGACAGGCGTGTGATGACTAAGCCGTATGGGAAATCGTTTTTAAAAAGTCTTCCACCCTGTCCCGTTATATATGAGGACAGTAAGCTGCTGGTTGAAAAAATGAAAATGTTCTATCAGGAGAATGGAGCGTAGCGGAATCGAACCGCTGACCTCAACAATGCCATTGTTGCGCTCTACCAATTGAGCTAACGCCCCAAATAGAAGTAAAAAACAGAGTCTAACGCAAGTTCAAAAAAAGAGCTAATGTATTTTTTGCTCGAGTTTTTTTAATCAGCTTGCTTTCCATTAAAGCAATAAAATTTTCTTCATTTCTTTCTGCTTTTTAGGAGAAATATCGAGGATATTTTATCGATTCAGCGAATCTATTTGCTTTTTTATGGGTATGATTATTGCTCTTTCTGTCTATCACTAAAAAGACGCGTGTCGTTTTGGTGATAGATTATTAAGTTTAAAATCTTGCCCCAAAGTAGTTTTTTTTGGTTTTTTTAGACTAAAGGATGGAGGTTTCTATGTTTGTTGGACGTAAGCGAGAGTGGGATCTTCTCAATGGTCTTTGGAAAAAAAATATAGCAAGCTTTGTTGTGATTAAAGGACGGCGTCGTATTGGAAAAAGCCGTCTCATTGAAAAGTTCTCGGAAAATACGAATGTAATCTCGTTGTCAGGATTGTCTCCAGATCCGAGTATTAAAACTCAAGGCCCTTCAGTATAGCTTTGAACTTCCTACAGAAGCTGAGTGCAAGGGGATTATGGATAGCTAGGCGGTTGAGTGTCTAAATCAAGCAGATGCTGTGCTAGATAAAGCCATAGCCGATATGACAAGTGGTGATTCCTAGATCCCCATAGATAGAATTAGATGAATCCTTCTTGCCTTTCAAACCGAGCCTCCCTTAAGATAAAAAAAAATGGAGGAGCTTATGAAAAAGGTATTCCTATTAATTTGTGCTGGATTGTTATCTCTTCACGGGGAAGAGGGCTTATGGCCCTTTCACCAAATTCCAAAAGAAAAAATAGCTAAAAAATATGGAGTTCAGCTGAATGATGAATGGCTAAACCACATACAAAAAGCTTCTCTTAGAGTGAGTGCTGGGGGCTCTGCTTCTTTTATTTCCTCTCAAGGGCTCGTTATGACAAATCATCATGTAGGCGCTTCATCTATCCATAATCTATCATCAGAAAATTGTAATTATTTTGAAGAGGGGTTTTATGCAAAGACACTAGATCAAGAGCTTGCTTGTTCTAATTTATATATGGATCAGCTTATTGCAGTTTCTGACATAACCAGTGAAGTAAATGCAAAGATAACAGATGAACTTTCTTTTGCACAAAAAGAAAAGATACGCAAAGAGACTATTGCAGAAATTCAGAAAAGAGCTGAAGCAAAGACGGGCTTTCAACCAGAAGTAGTTACGTTATATCATGGAGCTCAATACTATCTTTATCTTTATAAGAGATATTCAGACATTCGGCTTGTTATGGCTCCAGAAAAGTCTATTGCTGGCTTGGGAGGAGATATTGATAATTTTGAATACCCGCGCTATAGCTTAGATATGTGTTTTTTTAGAGTGTATGATAAGGGGGTTCCTTTAAAAACAGATCATTATTTTAAGTGGAGTCCTTCAGGTCCTCAAGAAGGAGAGCTCTTGTTTGTGTCAGGGCATCCTGGAAAGACGAAGAGGATGCTAACAGCAGACCATTTAAGATTTTCTGAAGAAATAGAGATCCCTCTTGTTTTGCGCTTTTTAGAAGAAAGGCTCAAAATGTTAGAAAATTTTTCTTTAAAAGGAGTAGAGCAAAAGAGGATTGCTATGCAGCAGCACCACTCTCTGGCAAATGGATATAAAGTTTATAAAGGGTTAGAAAAGGGTTTTAAGGAAAGCTCTCCGATTGATCAGAAAGAAAAGAAGGATGCGTTGCTTTATGGAAAAGAGTCGAATTTAGCATATGCTCCGTGGCGTAAATTGAAAGAGTCTTTTTTAGAGTCAAAATCTTATATTAACTCGTATTTTATTTTAGAAAGCATAGGATCTAACTATTCTAAACTCTATGGTCTTGCAAAAAATTTAGTTAGGCTTTCTGAAGAAAAAAAACTACCGAGCGAAAAAAGACTTTTAGAATACGTAGATACAGAGATAGCAAGAGTCGAGTTGAAAATTCTTTCTAAAGAGCCTTTTTATCCTGATTTAGAAGTTGCTTGTTTAGAAGACAGTTTAAATAGGCTGTCTCATATGCTAGGAGCTGCCCACCCTTTAGTTCTAGATTTACTAAAGGACAAAACTTCAGCAGAAGTAGCAAAAGAAATCATGAGCACTACTCGTCTTTATGACGTAGATGTTAGGTCAAATCTCTATCATAAGTTGGATGAGGTGAGTTCTTCGCAGGATCCTTTAATTGTTTTTGTTAGGTCGGTGGATGTATATGCCAGAGCTGTTCGAAAGCAAAAAGAGGAAGCTTTAGATGCTTTACAAAGTGAATGTTATGCGGCTATTGCAGCGCAAGAATTTAAAAGGTATGGCGATGCGGTATATCCTGATGCAACCTTTACTTTACGCCTTTCGTTAGGGCAGATGAAGGGATATGAGGAGTTTAAGCCAACAACGACGCTAGGCGGGATGTATACTCACATAAAGAACCATGATTTTAAAGATCCCTATGCTCTTTTGCCACAGTGGGAAACAGCCGAGACGGTTATAGATAAGAATGCCTCGTTGAACTTTGTTTCAACACATGATATTATTGGTGGAAATTCTGGAAGCCCTGTTTTTAATATTAAAGGAGATTGGGTTGGATTGATTTTTGATGGAAATGCTCATTCTATTACTTGGAGTCATATTTTTGACGAAACAGTGGGCAGAGCTATTAGTGTACATAGTCAAGGAATTGTAGAGACCCTTCGAAGTGTATATCATGCAGAGCCTTTAGTTAAGGAAATTCAAGCGATTTAAAATCTGTAAAAGAAAATTATATGTGGAGTTTTTGTGGTAAAAAAGATTTCTTTATATTCTCTAGTTATGCTAATCATTGCCTCGATTGATAGCATCCGAAACTTGCCCGCGGCAGCCCTTTTTGGCAGTTCCCTTATTTTCTTTTTTATTCTTTCTGCCATTGTTTTTTTGATGCCAACGTCTCTAGTGGCGGCAGAGCTTTCTGCTACTTTTCCAGAAAAAGGGGGGGTGTATCACTGGGTAAATGCCGCATTTGGAAATAAGTGGGCGATGATGGCGATTTGGATGCAATGGATCAATACAATGGTTTGGTATCCTACGATTTTATCTTTTATTGCAGGAACTGCAGCATATTTGATCAATCCAGAGCTAGCTTCCGATAAGATGTATCTTATAGGGGTTATTATTATTGTTTTTTGGTCGATTACGTTTCTTAATCTTTTTGGGATCCATTTTTCTACAAGAGTTAATAATGTGTGCGCCCTTGTGGGGACGATGACCCCACTTGTTTTACTTGTGGTGCTAGGGGCTGTCTGGTATTTTTCAGGGCAGCCTCTTCAAATTAATTTAAATAGAGAATCAATCATCCCTGTTTTTTCAACTTCAACAAGCTGGATTTCTTTAGTTGCTATTATGGCTTCTTTTTTGGGAATGGAACTAGCGGGTGTGCATGTTAACGATATCAAGAATCCGCAGAAAAACTTTCCAAAAGCTTTGATATTCTCTGGTTTTTTTCTTTTAATTTCTATGCTATTAGGGTCTTTAGCTATAGCATTTGTTATCCCAGCCGATCAAATTAATTTAGTTTCAGGGGTAATGCAGGTTTTTTCTGATTTTTTTGATGTGTTTGGGCTGAGGTCTTTAATCCCTTTAATGACTGTTCTTATAGTTGCGGGATCAATAGGAAGCATTATTAATTGGCTTATTTCTCCAGCAAAAGGTCTTTTGCATGCAGCTGAATTTGGATTTTTACCTCTTTTTTTTACAAAGAAGAATAAATGGGGTGTCCCTGCTCGTATTTTAATTGCACAAGCCGTATTCGTGAGTTTGCTATGCTTTGTTTTCTTACTCGTCCCTGGAGTCAACGGGTTTTACTGGTTTTTAACAGCTCTTAGCACAGAGCTTTATATGATCATGTATATTTTGATATTTTTATCAGCTCTTAGTTTACATTATAAACATCTTAATCGACCTAAAGTTTTTAAAATCCCGGGTGGTGGTTTTGGAATGTGGACGACTTGTATATTAGGTGTTTTAGGCTGTAGTGCTACCATTGGGGTTAGTTTTCTACCACCTGGAAATATCGAAGTAGGATCTTCTTTTCATTATGTAGCAATGGTTGTAGTTGCCAATATTTTAACAATATCTCCTGTTTTTTTCTTCTATCGATATAGAAAACAAAAGAGAATGTCTTAAAGCTAAAGAGGTTTCTTGTGACTTATTTATTTTCAGCGGTTGCTACAGTTCCTCCGGATCCTATTTTAGGGATAACGGTAGCTTTTTTAAAAGATCCTAGAGAAGATAAGATAAATTTAAGTGTAGGGATTTATAAAACAGAAGAAGGTAAAACTCCTATTTTATCTTCCGTAAAGACGGCTGAAAAATTCATTTTAGAAAATGAAGAGAGCAAAACGTATCTTCCGATAGATGGAGATGCTGAATATCTAAAAGAAGTTGGAATGATTGTTTTAGGAGAAAAACTATACAAAGAGATTTTCTCCTGTTTAACTTTTGTTCAAACCCTTGGGGGATCTGGAGCTTTAAGGCTTGGTGCGGAGTTCATGAATCAAGAATTTAAAGAGAGCAAGTGCTATATTCCAGAGCCCACATGGCCTAATCATAGAGCAATTTTTACCCAAGCAGGGCTTTCTGTTCACAACTATCCATATTATGATTTTGACAAAAAAAAATTGAATTTTGATGTCATCTACTCATTTCTTTCTTTGTTGCAAACTCGAAGCGTCATTGTTTTCCAAGCAAATTGTCATAATCCAAGTGGGTCAGATTTAGATCAAAAAGAGTGGGACTTAATTGCAGATCTATGCCTTACTAAAGGTTTTATTCCTTTTTTTGATGCAGCATATCTTGGGTTTGCTACATCTTTTGAAGAGGATGCTTTTCCATTACGCCTTTTTGCGAATAAGGGAATTGAGTTTTTAGCAGCTATTTCATTTTCTAAAAATTTTGCTCTTTACTCAGAGAGAATAGGCTCTTTAATGCTGTTTTCTAAAGGAGGAGCAGCATCTGCTGTTGTTTCACAACTTAAAAAGCTAGTAAGGAGGAACTATTCTAATCCTCCATCGCATGGGGCAAAAATAATTGCTAGGATTTTGCAAACTCCTTCTTTAAATTTAGAATGGCGATCAGAGCTCAATCAAATGAAAGAAAGAATTAATTCTTTAAGAGGAATTTTAGTTTCTCGGTTAGCTTTAGAGAGCACTCAAGTGGATTATTCTTATTTATTAGATAAGAAAGGCCTTTTTTCTTTTTGTAATCTTTCTGAACGGCAAGTACAAACTCTCATTCAAGATTATGGTGTGTATATGACTTCTGATGGGAGGATGAATATTGCGGGTTTAAATGCCTCCAATATTGATTTTGTCATCAAAGCTCTTTTATCAGTAGGAGGATAGTAGTTTGAAAAAAGAAAAGAGCTCTCCTTATATCTTATTATGTTTTTTTATTTTTTGTACGTTAAGTCTTTCTGGTTCTGTAACTCAAAAAATACGTTTTTTTGCAGTGAGTTCATTAGCCCCTAGCTGGAGTCTTTGTGAAAATATAAGAAAGCAAACTCAATTGTTATGTTCAACATCTATTGTTTATAAACCTACAACAGAAAAGTTTATTCGAGAAATGGAAGATCTTAAAAGAGAAAATCGAGCTCTTACTGATCAGATGGAAAACATTCGGCAGTGGATTTTAAATGAAGATCGAATTGAAGAGCAGATGACTAGAATTAAGAATTTGGATCTATTAGAAAAAGGAGGAGAATGGCGAGGGTATTTCCAAAGAAGGAAAGAGCAATTTTCTAAAATTTTAAAGCTTCAAATGAAAGCTGTTCCGGCAAAAGTTATTTATAGAGATCCTTCTTCTTGGAGCAGCTTTATATGGCTTAATATAGGAGATCGATATAATAGGTCTTTGGGGGAAACTGTCGTTGCAAAAAACAGCCCGGTGGTCATTGGCAATATGTTAGTGGGCCTTGTGGAGGAAGTTGGAGATAATCAATGTAAAGTAAGGCTTCTTACAGATTCTAACTTGTTTCCTTCTGTCCGCTCTATTCGAGGAGGAAGGCAAGATCAGTTCTTTTTAGAACAAATAGAAGGCCTTTTACAACTTTTACAAACAAGAAGAGATCTTTTTCCTTCTTTAGAAGAAGAGCGAGTTCTTTTTTATTCTCTACAAAAACTGATAATACAACTCGAGAACTTTCAAGCGACCTCTTATTTAGCTAAGGGAGAGATAAAAGGAAGCAGCTTGCCTTTATGGAGGTCAAGGGGCCAATATTTAAAGGGAGTTGGGTTTAACTATGATTTTTCCGATGAAGAGGGACCTTCAAGGGATTTAAGAACAGGGGAAGTATTGACCGATTCCAAATCAAAAACACATTTTTCTCTTTTAAAAGAAGGCGACCTTTTGATCACTACAGGTTTTGATGGGATTTTTCCTGAGGGACTTGAAGTTGCGATAGTTTCTAAAGTTCACTGCCTTAAAGAAGGGGCTTCCTCTTACGACATCGAAGCTAGAGCATTAGCTGAAAACTTCAACGAGTTAAGTTCTGTTTTTATTTTGCCCCCACTTTCAGGTTTTTAAGGCTATTTGTCAGTCTTTTTTCTGTTTAGAATGTGTTTATGTTAACTTATTGAAAAGTAATTATATAGACTGAAGAAAAGTTTTGTAGGTGTAGTTTTTTGTTTAGTTTTGATTTTTAATGATATCTATGTTATTTTTTTCTAGTCGGTTTCCTGAATATAACAAAACCAAATTTTTAAAAGGATAATATGAACAGAAAATTAATATTAACGAGCTTGATGCTATCAGTTATGGGATTTTCTTCTTTGTTTGCTCAAGAAGAAGAATCAAATGTAAAGTCTGCTCAACATTTGTCTTGTGATTGTGATCATGCTGAAGAAGAAGTAAAAGTTTCTTTGATTGAAGAAGAAGAAGCTGCAATAAAGGCTCAGCAATCAATAAGCTGTGATAAGTGCAAAGGCAAGTCTATTGAAGACGAAATAAAAGAAATTGCAATAAGCTAAAAATCTAGTTTTTTTCTTGAAAAGAAGGCGTTTCTAACCCTTCTTTTCAAGATTTCAAATTATTTAAATCCCCGCTAGAATTTCTTTTTCCAAGAGATTAAAAGATTTTTCCTCTCCAAAAGCATAATAATAAGTAGCTCTTCGAATCTCTGTTTTCCCTTTTGTATTTTCTTCCCATGTATTTTGGATAAAAGTGCTGATATTTTCTTTAGGAGGTATTATAAAGCCCGCGGAGTGAAGTTCAAAATTAGGAGCATGCTCTGGAATCAAAAAGTAAAGAGGTTTGTCAAAAGCTAAAAAGTCATATCCAATAGAAGAATAGTCCCCAATGTAAAGATCGCAGACTTGTAAAAGAGGATAAATAGAAGGAAAGTGAGTTAGGAAAAGAACATTAGGATCGTCTTTATAACGTTCTAAAACTCGAAAGGTTTCTGCTGGATGGAATTTTTCTAAAAACGGATGTGTCTTGATAACAAGATTAAAGTCGTCTTTGAGCTCTCGAATGATTTTTTCTATAGAATTAAAAAAAGAGGTTGGATTTTCTCCGTCTTGCCAGGAGGGAGCGTAAAGAGCTGTTTTTTTTCGAGAAGATAACTTGCTGCTAACGTGTTGATGAGTAAGAGAATCATAAAAAGAGCGGTATTTTTGATAGAAAGGAAGTCTATAGTTACCGGTTATAATGATAGATTGGATAGAGCTCATAGCTCCTGTTTTGCATAAGAGGTCTTTCATATGATTTCCGTAGATAAGAGAGATGTCTTGAGTTGCAAAGTTTTTTGCTGAATGACCTTTGTCAGAATGTCCGTGAGGGCAGTAGATAAACCTCATTTTTTTTTTATAAAGTAACTCTAGTATAGGCCCTAGTTGCAGAGCGAAAAATTTTCCACTTTCAAAAAGAACATCAAAATTTTCCGATAGAAAGCTTGCGTCGAGATCTTGAGCTTCTTTTTGAATAGATTGAATTTGAGGATAGAAGGTTAACGCTGTTTTATAAGTTTCTTGTTCTGTAATAAAAAGAGGCATCTTCATGATATAAGAGATAACTCCTAGGTGATCTAGGTAGGTGTCAGGGCCCGTTAGAATAGCTGCAATCTTAGCTGTCATATGAATTTAAAATTAAAAAAAGTTAAGGTCTCTATCTGGAAAGGATTGGTAGCATTGCATTATTTCTTGCCTAAGAAGTTCTGTCGACTTTCTTGGTCCAAAGGTGTAATCATCAATTTCTTTTCGTGTCTTGCTAAAAATAAAAGAGTCTTGAGCGACTGATTGCTTAATAATGGCATAGATCATCGAGTATTGATCAGGTCGGATTTCAATGCCACATTGGTATAAATAAAGTCCTTGGTCTATTTTAGGGTCTCTTTCTTGCTGGTTTAAAAAAAACATCGGTTTATTAAATCCGAGAAAGTCATATCCAATAGAGGAAAGGTCTCCAATATAGATGTCTGAAATAGTTAAAAGAGGGAAAATAGGAGGAAAATCTAAAATAAAAGAAACCCGATCATTCATTTGGTAGTTTTCGATCAAACGTCTAGTTTTTTCTTCATTTTCCATTAAAAGGTTAGGATGGGGCTTGATTAGGAGGTTCCAATTTGAAGGTAAATTTTCAATAAGAAAGGGCGTAGCCTCGAGAAAAGAGGAGGAACTTTCTGTATCTTTCCATGTGGGGGCATAAAAAACTGTTTTTTCCGCAGAGGGTAATTTTCTTAATATGAGATTTTGCACTATTTGATCATAAAACGCTTTATGCTGAAAATAGTAAGATTTTCTAAGGTTTCCGGTAATAACATAGTTTTTAAGTTGAGCAAATGCTTTTTTTTTCTTTAGAAAATCGATCATTTTATTTCCATAAACAAGAGCTACTTCTTCTTGGTTTAATCCTTCCATAAATAAAGAAAGGTGTCCTTTGTCAGAATTACCATGAGGAACCCAGATGGTATGGACTTTTTTATTGTGGAGTTTTTGAGGAAAAAAGAAAATTTCATCAAACAAAATACGGGGGGTGCAAAGGAAGACAATGTCTATGTTTTCTACTAAAAGATCAGGAAGAGGGATAGAGTCAATGCGGAACGTCTTTACCTCTGGATAGAAAGTTTTTAGCAACTTTTCTTCCTCTTCTTCTGTAACAAAAAGAGGGATTTCTAAAAGGCTGCATAGAGGGGCTAAGTGGTCAATGTAGTGGGGCGCAGGCCCATAAATTAGTCCTGCAGCAACCCAGGTAGAGCTTTTTGTCATAAAAAATAAAGGCCCCTTTTTAAGGAATAGTCATAAGGAATAGCTTTCTTCCTTTTGGAGTTGGAACCGCATATGGATGGGGAGGATAGCTTATGGAATAGGGAATTGCAATAAAATGTTCATCATTTTTTGAAACGGTCTGGTTACGTAGGTTTTGACTATTAATTTTTTCAGAAAGAGTTATGAGCTGATCTAGTAAGAAGACAATTTCGCAAGCAATTTCGTCTTCTTCGGCAAGGATTTTTTCAAAAGTTGTTTCATCGGACAAGATTAAAAGTTTATTTGTTGCATTTATCCTATCTTGTCTAAAGACTTTAACTTGCTCAATTAAATAAAAACGGCCTTGCATAAGATCTTCCCAAGATGATTTGTCTTGGTTGAGTAGAGAAATTTCTTCTTGCATCATATTGGATAGAATCTCTCTCATAAGATCAATTTCTTTTCTCATTGATCTGTTTAAAGCTTGTTCTGTTTTATCCCACTCGGGATGCGGAATCGAATTCATTATAGACCTCCATTGCTTAAGGTGTACTTAAGATTAAGAGCAGATTTCGTGCCAAGGCATAACTATTTTACTGTAAGTGCCTTTCTTTTTTCTATTCCGTTGTATATCCTCTTTTAAGGAAAAAAGTGTATAGGAAAAAATGACCGCATCTTCAATAGAAAATTTAAAAATTTGGTTTGAGCAAAATAAAAGGGTTTTCCCTTGGAGGGAATCCCCGACTCCATATGCGGTATGGGTTTCAGAAGTAATGCTTCAGCAGACAAGAGCTAGCGTTGTTGTTTCATATTTCAATAAGTGGATGAAACGTTTTCCAACAGTGACTTCGTTAGCAGCAGCATCTGCCGAGGATGTTTTAAAAATGTGGGAAGGGCTGGGCTATTATAGTAGGGCGCGTAATTTGCAAAAAGGCGCGGTGGAAATCGAGCTAATGGGTGGGCAAATTCCAAGTTCTTTAGGTGAACTGTTACAAATTAGTGGAATAGGACCATATACAGCAGGAGCGATTTTAAATTTCGCCTTCCATCAAAAGGCGCTAGCGATTGATGGGAATGTAGAGAGAGTCGTTTCTCGCTATAGAGGGATAGAAGGGAATTTAAAGGCAGGGATTGCAAAAAAAATTCTAGAAGAAGAAGTTCTTTTTCTTTTGCCGGAGGAAAAGCCGTGGGTCATTATGGAAGGATTGATAGAGCTTGGGGCTACTTTTTGTTTGCCAACTCCAAAATGCGAGGAGTGTCCTTTAAAAAAAAACTGCGTAGCAAATCTTCAAGGGAAAACAAAGGAAATTCCCTTTAAAAAGAAAAGGAAAGAGACCATTTTTTTAGAAAAGCAAGTGGCAGTTCTTTTTTATGGGGCAAGTGTCCTCATAGAAAAAAAAGAAGAAGGGAAGCTATTAGGTGGTTTGGTTGAATTCCCCTCTTTTCCTTACAAGCCCTATGAAAACATAGAGAAAGAAGTATTGAAATTTTTAGGAATTGAATCGGTGTTTCAAGAAGAGCTCCCAGCCCAAAGTCAAAGTTTTACCAGATATCGACTGGAACTTTACCCAACCATTTTACAAGTTTCTCAAAAGATAGAAGTTCCTGGTTTTTTCTGGAAATCTTTGGCGGAGTTAGAGCAAAGCTTGACTTTTTCTTCAGGTCATAAAAGAATTTTACGTCTCATAACTGATTTAATATAAATTATTTTGATATCCCTCATCCTTCTTAAAAGAAGGCGACTCCTAGGATGACACACATTTTTGGGGATCGTTTCGAAGGGCGCTTTTGAGCTCTCACGGAGAGGTTTTTCTATAGAGGAACTTACTTTACGAAATCGCGATATTCTCTCGCAGGTTTAAGAGGATCATTTAATAGGATGACATAAGCCTATAGGCTTTATAAGGAATTTGTATGTGTTTTCCCAGAGAAAGTTTACTTTTTCAAAAAGTGTAGCAGTCTCTTTTAAGAGCGGTATCGCACTTTTTGAAAAAGGAGCGGGACAAATGCTTCCCATCATTTTAAAAGCATGCTCTTCAGAGGTGGTATACTGTAAGATTTGGGATGCATAAGATAGAAATTCTAATCGGCTAATTTTAGCGCTGATTAAAAAATTAGCTCCAGAGGTTGCGATATTAAATGAGTGGACAAATAGGTTTCTAGCGATGGTCCAAGAATCTTTTTTTCCTATATGATCTATACAAGTTTTAATGCCGGTTAAGGCTTTTTTTGTTTGTCGATAACTTAGCTGAGTTTGAACTAGAGTCGCATAGGGGGCAATTCCGAAAGCGAAATTGAAAGGAGCGTTTGAGAATTGATTTTCTTGAGGATGGGATTTGGATGGCAGTAAAAAAGGGAGTATCAGAGGGAATAAAATGCTAATGGGAGTCGTTTGAAGTGTGTTTATAGAGCTCTGGAATATACAGGATCTCCAGTAATCTTTTTCAAGCCACTGAAGTCCGTAAGGAAGCCCTGTAGTAGAGGCGGCTAAAAGAAATAGGCCACTAGTGAAAAGGATGATTTCTTGGGAAGAAAGATCTAAGGGGTCTGTGAGGGCTTCTTCAGTTTCTTTTTTTACAATAATTTGGATAGGTTCTATTGTTTTTTCTTTTAAAGATGTCGTATTAGTTTCTTTTGTGGGGATAAACATCGAAGCTAGGATTTTTACTATAGAGAAAGGGATTCTTAAAAGAAAAGAAAAGCCGAAGGAAAGGATACGACCTAGCCAGTGGCTTATTTTATTTGGTGAGGTTACATTGCTTTTCGATTTAATATCGTTTTTAAATGTAAATTCGCTTTGTTTAATCATGTTTATTCTCGTGTTATTTTAGCTTATTAGTTTGTTATTATGTCATGGCACGTGTTTTTTTTCTATAAAAAGTAAATAGTTTGTGTAAAGTATTTTTTGTATTAAGACGTAAAAAGTTTTTGGCCATAAAAAACCTCAATATAAAATTTACATTTTATGTTGAGATTTTTTATGTATTAGATAGATTTATTTTATTTCTATAGTGGAGGTTTTAAGGCTTGCTAGATAATTACCGCCGGCAGCCCCGAGCGTTAGAAAAGTTAAAGGAGGGAGAAATACGGAGATAATAAGTGCTACGCAGCCTAATATAAGCTGTGTTGTCGTTTCTTGTTTTTCACAAAAAGCGTTGGCTTTTTTTGCAAAAGCTTCAACTTTAGAAGACATTAAGACTCCAATAATAGAACCAACGGCTGCTAAAATAATACTCCAAGCTGAAAAGAAAACAAAACTGAAAAAGCAGGCAAGAAGAAAAGACAAACAGAGGAATAGTTTGAACCGATTGTTTTTTGCGTAGTTTTCAATTTCTTTAACGGAAACTCCGTCTTTTTGGTTGCCATCTGACATGATTTTATCCTTATAATTAAGTGTAAGTTAGGTTAGGCGTGGGTTATTGTTCATAATACCTGACTCTCTTTTAATCTTGGTCGAAAATTTTTTTTTGTCAATTCATTTTTTTTTACATTCAAGCGATCTCCTTTGTGTTTTTTTAATGGATGCTTTAAACTTTGGAAATTCCCACCTATTTAAAAGAAGAAAAGAAGAGGTTTTTTCTGTTAATTATAGCTCCAAGCAGGCTCCATATCGATAGAATATTAGAAATAGCAGCCAAGGGAAGTTTGCTTTTAACTTTATTTCTTTGCGTGTTTTTTGCTGCTTTTACAGCCATTTCATTTTATCAAGGGGAGAATGTCGAAGAGCTGGTTAGAAAGAAAGTTTCCGATTTTTCCTGGTCTCAGGATGTCGCTTTAGAAAAAATAGGCCAGGGAGCCCTTTCTCTGCGTCTGAATAAGCAAAAGACGAATCTGCCAGATATGAGTCGAGAAATTGTAGTAGTTGCGAAAAACGTTCGCCCAGATCATAAAGTTAAAGAAATGAGTTTTCTTCTTTCTTTAACAAGTTCTAAGTTAGAGCGTAGGGTGAAAAATGGAGAAACCATTTTTTTAAGTTGTGATTCTCAGTCGGGTGGGGAAAGTCCTGTATACCGATTTTCTGATCGAAAAACCCCTCTTTGGATTAGATCTTCTTTTTTAGATAAGAACAAAGTATTAATCGAGGCAGGTCTTTTTACACCTGATAAAGGTGTTGAGGGTTTTCTGGAAGAAAAATCCCAATTTATTTTGCAAGAAGAGTCGTCGGGCGAAGGAAAAATGTACCAACAGGAAGAGTGGTTTTCTTCATTACAGAAAGCTAAGCTCTGGGGTGTGGATGTGATTCTTTCCAAATGTCGAGAAACGAAATATAGTGGTTTTAAAGAAAAGCTTAAGTTGGAAATTCCTGGGGCTAAAGGTGTTGTTTTTTGTTTTATGCAGCAAGGCGATTTGATAGTTTGGAATGGTGAAATGTGGGTCCCTACTGAAGATCGGAGAAAAGCCAATGGAAAGCCCTTAGCTCAAGTTAAAGCAGCCTCTTTAAGAGAAATAGAACTCGAAGTTTGGGATGAAGAAGGTTTTTATCCTCAAGAGATAAAGTTAGAAATAAAATCTGTTTCCAGAGTGACTGGACTGAAGCCTGATCAAATTCCTCAATCAGCAAGAGCTAGATCTTCGAATCAAGTTTCTTGTTGCTTTGCTAAGCAGCGCTATCTTTTAAAAACGGGAGATTGGATTTTAAAAACCCCGAGGGGCTGGCGAGTATTAAAAAAATCTGCAGATATCGAAGAATACTTACAACATAAGCTATGTGGAGAACTTTGCATTTTTGATGAAATGGTTAGAGAATTAGGGGAATTGGTGATGAAAGGATATTGGGTTGATGAAATGAGAACGCAAACCTGTCTTTTTTCGGTTCCGGTAGAAGGCGATCGAGCTTCTCACAAACCGTTACGTAAAGAAAAGAAGAAATTTTCTTCTAGAAAATTAGCGGGTAGTGTAACAACATACCTGCCTTGTACTGATCCTATTGAAGGAGGCTTTGATGAATAAATCCGCTTTCTTTTTGTGTGCTTTTAGTGTTTTCATCCTTTCTCAATTAGCGGGGGAAAGTCCAGGAGAAAAACAATTTGCATATCCTTTTTCGAAAAAACAAGAAGATAAAGTGGATATCGCTTTAACGGATGTAAATCAAAAACTTTTTAATCTGCGTTTAGAGCTGAAAGCCTGTTATGAAGAAGCTTCTTTATTAAAAGAAAAGAAAGCTGAAGAAAAAGAATATCAAACGCTACTTCAAACTGTAAAAGTGCTTAAGTCATCAATGAAAAATCTTGAAGTTAAGTGGAAAGAAATCGCTCTAGAAGAGAGTAAAAAAGAGGAAGAAGAGTATTCGTTTTGGGATCAAGAAGAAACGACATTAGGTCAACTTATTACGGAGTATGGGGCCTTTGATTTTTTATATATTGTCCCTCCGGAAATGGCCGCTTTAAAACTCAATATGCACTCTAATTTACCTATACCTAGAGAGTCGTGGAGTGAAGTACTCGAAATTATTTTATCTCACAATGGGGTCGGGGCAAAAACACTTAATACGTATACAAAACAGCTCTACCTGTTAAAACAAGATCCTTCTTTTATCCAAGCGATTGTATCTAAGCCGGAAGAGCTTCTTTTGCTGCCAAGTCAAACTCGTCTTTTTTATATGTTTTCTCCTCGCCCTGAGCAAGTTAAAAGCACCTTTCAGTTTTTTGAAAGATTTGCAGATGCAAAACAGACATTTGTACATCAAATAGGAACAAAAATAGCAATTGTCTCATCCAAAGAAGAAATAGAAAAATTAATTAGTCTCCATAAAATAGTTTGGCAAGATTCTCTTGGGAAAACATCTAAAGTTGTTCCCATTTTAAAGATGCCTGTTAAGGAGATGGAAAAAATCTTACTTTCTTTTTTTGGAGATTCTATTGAAAAGAATAGACCTCCTTTTAATAAGGTAGAGCAAGAAGGTTTGACTGTTTTTCCTCTGGGGCATGGCAATTCTTTAGTATTAATTGGGCAAGAAGAGATTGTAGAAAGAGCTGAAAAGATCGTAAAAGATACAGAAGAGCAATTACAAAACCCTACAGAAATGACTGTTCAAGTCTACTCTTGTCGTCATAGTGACCCCAATGATTTAGCTAAAGTTTTAGAAAAGGTTTATAGTGCTATTGTATCTTCTTCGACAGATACTCGCGACAGCGTAGATTACTCCTATTCTCAACAGGGATTGCCTTACAGGACGCCAGATGGATACGCTCCTTCAGCACCTATGCCAGTGGCTCCTCCCCCATTAAATAATGGAACGACCTCTCGAGTAGAAGTGGATGGGGGAACCGATCATTTTATACCCGATCCAAAAACAGGTAATCTTTTAATGGTCGTTAGAAAAGACGTCCTTTCTAGAGTTAAAAATTTGCTTAGAAAATTGGATGTCCCTAAAAAGATGGTTCAAATTGAAGTGCTTCTTTTTGAACGAAGCATTCACAATAAAGATAGCTTTGGACTTAATTTACTAAAAATCCATACTCCGCATACCGATGTGAATTACAGCTCTCTTTTTACGCCGTCAGGAAAAGGGGTTTTGGAATATCTTTTCAAAACGTCTCAAGGAAATACCCCTAGACTAGACTTTGCTTATAATTTTTTGATGACGCAAGAGAACATTCAATTTCATGCGGCCCCGTCCGTTGTAACGGTAAATCAAAGCCCTGCAACGATTAATATTGTAGAAGAGATGTCTATCAATAACGGAGCGGCCCCAATTGATACGAATAAAGGGATCGCTTTTGAGCAATCTTACACAAGAGCTCAATATGGTATTACAATTATAATGACGCCTACAATCCACTCGGCCTTAGAAAGTGAAGATTCTTCCCGCCAAGAAGAAAAAGCCTCGGTTACGTTACAAACCAATATCAGTTTTGACACTCCAAGGCACAATCCTAATGATCGTCCAATTGTTGAAAGAAGGCATATAGAAAGTGAAGTAAGAGTAGCGGATGGAGAGACTGTTATTATTGGAGGACTTCGTAAGAAAGTTGTTCAAGATAGCGAAGAAAAGATCCCTTTCTTGGGAGAGATTCCCGGGTTTGGAAAGCTTTTTGGGTCTTTAGAGCTTACAGATAGAAATACCGAAATCTTCTTTTTTATCACTCCTCGTATTATTCCAGATCCACAAGATACTTTTGAGAGATTAAGAACGGAAGAAATGAAAAAAAGACCTGGTGATATTCCTGAATTTTTAGAAAGAATGGTAGAGGCACAAGATAAAGAAACGCGTAAATTCTTTGCAAAAAGCTTAAAATTGTTTTTCACTCCATGATAAAACCTATTACGACTTCCCCCTTAGATCAAGAGCTTCTGGAATGGAGCGTGCGATTTGGTATAGAAATTATGCACTCTTTAGAAGAGGCGGAATGGGTTCGTCTTAAAACCCCGTTAATGCCTTATGCTTTTGTAAAGAAAAAAGGGATTTTGCCTCTACAAGAACGAGACGGTAAAGTTCTTATTGCAGTCTCTAATCCGTTGGATCTAGAAACCTCCCAAGAAATTCGGCTTTTTTTAGGAAGAGAGACTCTAGAAGTTTTGGCATCTAAAGCAGATATAGAAGCAGCCATTGAGCTTAGTTATCATCAAGATCAAGAAGCAGCTTCTGATTTGATTGCTAGTTTGCAAAATCAAGGTGATTCTTTAGATTTTCAAAATATAGAAGAATATGACTTATTAGATTCCAAAGCGGAATCTCCTATTATTCAAATGTTGAATGCAATGCTTTTAGAAGCTATTCAACAAGGGGCTTCAGACATTCATTTTGAGCCTTTAGAGCAAGGGCTTGGCGTTCGTTATCGCATAGATGGGATTTTACAGCAGAGACACTCCCCTCCTAAAGAATATCAATCGCAGCTTATTACCAGGATAAAGGTTTTATCTCGATTGGATATCGCAGAACAAAGATTGCCGCAAGATGGTAGATTGAAGTTGCGGATGGGCGGAAGGCATATTGACTTTAGAGTAAGTACTATTCCTTGTGTTTTTGGAGAAAGGATTGTTTTGAGGGTTTTGGATAAATCTAATGTGCTTTTAGGGTTAGATAGCATAGGAATGAAGTCGAAAATCTTAAAAGATTTTCAGTCTTTAATCCGATTCCCAGAAGGTATAGTTTTAGTTACGGGCCCTACGGGAAGTGGAAAAACAACAACTTTATACAGCGCCCTTTCAGAGATTAATTCTTCTAAATTTAATATTATGACCATTGAAGACCCTGTGGAGTATAAACTTCAAGGCATGGCTCAAATTGGTGTAAATGCAAAAATTAACTTAAATTTTTCTAGAGGACTTCGTCATATTTTAAGACAAGATCCAGACATCATTATGATTGGAGAAATTCGAGATAAGGAAACAGCAGATATTGCCATTCAAGCTTCTTTAACAGGACATCTTGTCTTAAGTACTTTGCATACAAATGATGCCCCCTCAGCTTTAACTCGTTTGATTGATATGGGAATCGAACCTTATCTTTTGACTTCTTCTGTTATAGGAGTTATTGCGCAGAGGTTAGTTCGTCGTATTTGCAGTCGTTGTAAAGAGTCTTACAAACCTTCTGAAAGAGAGATCTTTGATTTAAAGCTTAATCCGGAAAAAGTGGCTGACCGCCCCTTTTTTAGGGGGACGGGATGCGAACATTGTTTTGGATCCGGCTATAAGGGGCGTCATGGAATCTATGAGCTCATGACTTTAAGTAAAGCTCTCAAAGATCAACTTTTAAAATCCCCTGATGCGCACAGACTTCAAGAGATTGCGTTATCACAAGGAATGTCTTCTTTGCGTGAGGAAGGGGCTTTGTTAGTTCTTGAAGGAGTAACCTCTTCTGAAGAGGTTTTAAGAGTAACACGCGGCTGCGAGGGGATATAAAATTATATGCCGTTATTTCAATATAAGGCCCTTCGAGAAGATGGAAGAGAATCTAAAGGAGTCATTGATGCAGACTCTCTTTATATGGCGAAAGAACGTCTTAGAAATCAAAAGATTTTAATTACAACTATTACTAGTATATCGGCCTCTAGATCGACCAAGATAAAATTAAATGAAGCACAGCTTCTTTCTTTTACAAGAGAGTTGGCTCAGTTGTTGAAAGCGGGGTTACCTCTATATGAAAGTCTTGTTACTATTGAAGAAAAGCAAAGGTCTTCAAAAGTACATGTCCTTTTTGCGGATCTTTGTGATCTTTTAAAAAATGGAACAAGTCTTTCTGCTTCACTCAGTAGATATCCGGAAACATTTCATGAAATTTATTTGTCTATGGTAAAATCTGCAGAGCAAACAGGTTCTTTATTTGAAGCTTTTTCCCAACTTACTCTATTAATTTCTAAACAGCAAAAACTGAAAAAACAATTGTTTGCTTCTTTAGCTTATCCCGCTTTTTTAGGTTGCTTTTGTCTACTTGTAATTGGAGCCCTTTTCTTTTTCGTTATTCCTTCAATGAAAGAACTTTTTGAAGGAAGAAGTGTCCATCCTTTAACGCATGTAGTAATTGTAATCAGTGACTTCCTTAATAAACATGTTCTTTCGTTAGTGTGTTATCTGGTTTTTTTCATTCTATCGCTTTGCTTTCTCTGTAAGCAAGACTTTTTTCGAACATGGTTCAGTAAGTTTCTTCTTACTCTTCCTTATATAAAAAAAATAATTACACAATCTTCTTTAATTCGATTTTTTCGTGCTATGAATATGTTGTTAGGTGGAGGCGTTCCTCTCGTGCAGTCTTTATGTTTTGCAAAAAAAGCTGTTAATAATGCGGCGCTTGCAGACCTTATTTCTAAAACGGAATTAAAAGTTGTTGAGGGAAAGAAGATGAGTCAATTATTTGCGGAAGCTCCTTTTATTCCTCCTCTTGTAGTAAGAATGTTGACTATTGGAGAAGAGATTGGAAATATGAACCTTATGATGCAAAATATGGCAGAGATTTATGAAGAAGAATTAGATAAAGATTTGCTGCAACTTACGACTTTTTTGCAGCCCGCTGTTTTATTATTTTTGGGAGCCGTTGTTGGGCTGGTAGTACTTTCAATACTTTTACCCCTAACGGATGTTAGCTCTTTTGTATCATCATAACAAGAAAAGGACTTTAGAAGACATGCATAATGTAAGACGTAAAAAGAAAAAAGCGATCACGCTTTTAGAGATTATGATCGTTATTTTTCTCATAGGGTTAATAGGGAGTGTGATTGGTTATAATGTTAAAGGTAGTTTAGAAGAAGGAAAAGCCTTTAGATCAGAGCAAGGAATTTCAAAGCTTAGAGATATTCTCCAAATGGAAATTGCAAATGGAGTTTCTTCAGAAGAGATTGTTAGCAATCCACAGTTTTATCTAAAACGGACAGGTCTTGTAGCAGATGCAGCCAAGCTTTTAAAAGATGGATGGGGACAACCCTATGTTATCACTCAAGATGGCGACTATGATCTTTCTGTTAAATCTGCAGCATGGGATCGTCATAAAGAGAAAAGGCAAAAGAAATTAAAATCTTCTAAAGGGACAAATGCTTCTCAAGACACATCTGAAGAGGATTAAACGAAGAGCTTTTACTCTTTTAGAGCTGATGGTCTGCTTAGCTATCATTGGACTATTAGGAGCGGTTGTTGGAATCAAGGGTGTAGAACTACTCGCACACCATCGATTTTATGGCTCATTGCAGACTTGGCTTTTTGATATTCAACGGCTACAAATACTTGCTATGAATCAAGGTGTTGATGTTATATGTATAATCAAAAAAAATGAGAAGGGGACTTTCCATGCTTTTTTAGAGTCAGACTCCCCTTCTTTTCCTTTAAGTTCTTACGAGTTAAAAGAAGTAGCAAAACTAGACTTCCAAGGAAAGTCTGTAACCCAGTTGCAAGTGACTTTTTTCTCTTCAGGAAGAATCTTTCCTACGGGGATTTTAAAAATAGAGGCCGAAAGAGAAAAAGAGCCGCCTGTTTTCTTGGATTTTGCCTACCCTATAATATTTCAAACTAATCTTATAAAAAATTCGCACGCATTTATACCCCCACCTTATCCAGAGAGAAGGAAATAGTTAGCCTAATTTATTTTTTGCTTAGAGGGTTCTTTATCAATGACTAATGTTGGTTTATTCCTAACTATTAATCTCTTTTTATGCTCCGAAATTAAACCGATTAACATAAAAACATAAAAATATTCACATGTTCTGTTGACAATAAATTAATTTAAAAATTAGTGTGAGGAAAAGCACATCAATAGGAGAGGTTACTATGGATATTCAAATTGCTCATTATTGGGCTCATGTATTTGGCCCATTTCTTGTTATCTTGGGTCTTTGGATGCTTCTTTATAGCGACAATTTAGCAAAAATTGCCACATCTATTAAAGGATCGCCAGCTTGTTTTCATATTTTAGGCATACTTCAGCTTTTAATGGGTCTGATTTTAATTACACAATGTAATATTTGGAAAGTGAATGGGATAATATTTGTCACCCTTCTTGGTTGGGTATTTCTACTTAGAGGTATCCTTGCTCTTTTCTTCCCTCAAGTTTTAATAAAACTCATAGCTAGAGGCAAGTGGACTAAATTTGCCGGTATAGTTCCTCTTGTTTGGGGAATTATCCTTTACTGGGTTGCTGTTGTTTAATGGGCTGCTATTTGATAATTAAGTATTCTTTAAAAATAAATCCCAGAACTCTACATTCTGGGATTTTTTAATTTATAACTCGGTTGATTCTTATGAGTATAGAAAGTTCTGAAAAAAGGCTTGCTAAGCTTAAAGAAGAGATTAATTCCATTAATTCTGACCTTAATGCCTATGGCCAAGCCTCCTCTAATGCTCCTCTAATGCTCCGCAGATGATTGCTATTCGAAAAAAAATTAAATTTGTTGCATCTAATTGCTTATTAGTTCCTAACTCTAAATCCTTGTTCGATGATTTGAAAGATATGATTGAATTAGCAAATACTAAAAAATCTGCTAGATATTCTTCGTATTCGAAAGTCTGGCAATTTTTTATGAGCTTTAATTGTTTCCATAACAGAAGAGAAGCTAGATGGGCGGTCTCGAGTCAGGAAATAAAGGCAATTAGCTCTCAAATAGAAACGATAGAGAATGCAAGAGAAGTAGCAAAAAAGGGTCATAATATTTCAGGAAAAGGAGATTTCTCGGCAGTTAAAGTCAGCGAAAAAATTGAAGCTTTGAAAAAAGCAGTTGATCAATTCGAATTATAGTTAAGAGGGAGAATTTTTAAAAATGAAATTAAACAAGTTGATATAGATGAAGATACAGCCTTTTTAAGTTCATTGATGATAGCTGTCAATATAGGCCGAATTTCAATAGGCAATTTAAGTGAAATAAAAGCAGCAAAAACGGAATTAGAAGAATTCCACGAGTCCCTACAAACGCACGTGAAGTTAGCGGTTCAGGTGAAAAAGGCTCCTTCCGAATTAGAACAGTTACAGAGTTCTCTAGGAGAGACAGAGAAATTAGAAGAAGTAAAAGAGTTTAGGGAAGCTTTAGATAAGGAGATAGGAACGTTACTTGAGCTATTCCGTGAGGAGGGAGGGCCAGTTGATCAGGGAGCTTCAAAGAGCAGCGTACTGATAGAAAGGCTAAAAGCTGCAAAAAATGAATTGGATAAAATAAAGGGATTAATTCGAACGGTCAAGGCGGAGAACCGAAGGACGGCTTTCTTGCTAAAAGAAGAGGGAGAAATAGCTTTTGCGATAGAAGAATTCAAGTTAGACAAGGCACGGGAAGCAAAACCTCTAGCAGTTTTAACGACTCAACTAGATCGTCTTTTGAAAGAGGTGGATGGAATTTGTGTTTTAGAAAACTTGGACTACACAAAATCGAGTATTGTCCTTAGAATTTCATCTATTAAAAGTTTAAATAAAGCAGCTTCTAAGGATAATGCATCGTTAGAAGCGATTGAGAAGTCTATAAATTTGTAGTTAGAAGCTCGAACGAAGGAAATTCAAGGAGTTGAAGACAAGTTTGTTTTATTGTTAAGAAATCAGATTAATCAATTGATTATTTTGTTTTTAAAAAATAACTGGGAAGTTATTGAGCTAGGGAAGTTGAACTATTTCAACTATACAAATAAAGAGGTGGTTGATGGAGTAAAAGAAAGTCTTAATGCGATTTTAGATCTATTGCCTAAAATAGAAGAAGAAGCTGAGGGGGATTTAGGAGTGAAAAGTGCATGGATACTTGAGAATACAGAGATGTATAGTGGGTATTTAATAGCGCTTAACGACTTAGAATCACGGTTTCAGCAAGATCCAATATGGAGTAAACTAGGTGATGTTAAGGTTGCCATTGCCACGCATCAAGGAAATTGTCTTCCGGTAAGGAAGGAGTATGTGCGTGTTTCAAAGGATCAGACCTTAATAAAGGAAATTCTTCCTGTTTTTTTCATAGATATCATAAATAAAATTTGTCGAGTTATATAAAGGAAGCACTTGTCAGAAAGAGGACCTTGCTTTATTCTGAATCTTCATCATTCTAATGGAGGTTTTCTTATGAAAATGAAAAACACGTTGTTATTAACGTTTATGTGTGTAACGTTATTCTCCCCTTTTTGTGGTTTTACGGAAGAAGTTCGTCCTGTAGCTGAATTTTTGAAGCAGAGAGAGCCTCATTGGAGGCCTAAAATAGTCTCTTACCACTCTCAAGGCACCCCAGAAACTGTTATTTTTTTTGAAGTAGATGCGGAATCAAAGCAAATCCCAGTTAAACAGATTCAATTTTATCCTAAAGGACAGCCTCGTACAGAGATGGATCTCACGGTTATTACTGAATCAGATCCTGCATTTAAAGATTGGAAAGCTGGAGTAGCTCCTCATGGTGTGAGTGTTTCTTATTATGAAAGTGGGAAAACTGAAAAAGTCGCAGGCTATGATAAGGGATTACTTCATGGACCTATGAAGGTGTTCTATCCAAATGAAACCATGAAAGCTGAAGGGTTTTTCAAGCTCGGGGTTCGAGAAGGTGCTATTGTTTCTTATTTTGAAACAGGCGAAAAGATGGAAGAAGGTCAATTCGTAAATGGAAAGATCGAAGGTGAAATGTGTCGGTATTATCAAAATGGGATGAAAGCTTCGATAGTTCCTTACAAAGACGGTGTTCCTAATGGAAACGCATTAGAATGGTTTGATACAGGGACCATGAAGGCATGTCTCCGTTATACAAATGGAGAACTTCATTCAGACGGAACTAACCCTGCATTAGTTTTATATAATCCAGAACGCGCAATTATAGAAGTTCAAGATTTTAAACAGGGAGAGCCTGTAGGAACCCATATTAAGTATCATGACAATGGAAAAGAAATCTATAAAGTAGCTTATAAAAGCGGAAAAAAAGATGGAAAAGAACAGTTTTTTTCAACAGCAGGTAAGCTTCTAGGAGAAGGGAAGTTTCAGGTTGGAATTCCCATTGGAAAGCATTGGAGAAATTATGAAGATAAGACGCCAGCTTTTATAGCCATTCACGATCTCAATGGTGTTCTAAAAGAGCCTGTAAAAGAGTTTTATCCAAACGGTAAATTGAAAGCAGAGTATCTTTTAAAAGATGGCAAGCGAGACGGTGCATTTAAAGAGTGGTATGAAAATGGACGTTTGAAGACAGATTTTCAATATGTAATGGGTGATTTTGAAGGCACTCAAATAGAAAATTATGATTCGGGTCAAATTAAAAAAAGAGTTTTTTACAAAGACAAGAAAAAAGACGGACTTTATGAAGAGTGGTATACGAGTGGAAGTCCAGAGCTTCAAATCAATACAGAAAATGGTCTTAAAAATGGTCTAGCAAAGGGTTGGTATGAAAATGGCCAACAGAAAACAGAAGAAGTATACCAAGCGGATCTTTTAGATTTAGAGCGTAAAGAGTGGCATGAGAATGGCACTTTAAAATATTCTGGCTCTTTTGATAGAGGAGTTAAAGAAGGTCAATTTCAGGAGTGGGATCAAGATGGCTCTCAGTTACTTTCAATTAAGTATGAAAACAATCTTCCCGTTGGAGAAGTAAAAACTTGGTATGGAAAAGATAAGGTAAAAGAAGTTCTTCACTACTCGGCTGGGAAAAAGAATGGGGCGGTTTTAGAGTATTATGAAAATGGAACTTTCAAAGCACGAGCTGCTTATTTAGAAGACGAATTAGATGGGAAGTTAGAGAGTTGGTATGAAGATGGATCGCCTTGGCTGTCTAAAGTTTTTAAGAAAGGAGTTCCGGTAGGTGAGCACAAAGAGTTCTATCCACTAGCAGCTTCTTCAGGAAAAAATGGACAACAACTAGCTAAACTATCTTATCACGATGCAGATGGACGTATGGAAGGGGAACAGAAGGCGTATTATCCTAATGGAACCTTGCAAACATCGATTCATTATGTAAAAGGAGAGCTCAATGGGAAGAAAAGTCTTTGGGACGAGCAAGGAAGCTTAAAAGAAGAAGCCGAGTATAAAAAAGGCAATCTTTTTGGTAAGGTATATCAAAAACTTGAAAATGGAAAAGAGATTGTTTTTCATTATGTAGATAATAAAAAACAAGGTCCTCATATTATTTACTTTCCAATGAGCGAAACATATGGAAAAGTTAAAGCTTTAGAGGGTAATTATGTTAATGATTTAGTAGAAGGTGAAGTTTTTGAATATAGTGAATCTGGATTGCGTATTGCGATGACTCCATATGTAGCAGGAAAAAAAGAAGGGGTTGGCAAGATTTTCAGTTTAAAAGGTGACGACGTTCTTGTAGCAGAATTTCATGACGATCAAAAGCACGGCCCTTATAAAGAGTACTTCTTAAATGGAGCTCTTCATAAAGAAGCTACGTATATCAATGATCAATTAGAAGGCGAAGAAAGAACTTACTATCAAGATGGAAAATTAGCTAGTCTAGAGCATTATAAAAACGGAAAAAGAGACGGAGCCTATCAACAATGGAATGAAGACGGCATCGTGGTATTTGAAGCTGAGTACTTAAATGGAAAGCGTCATGGAAAAATGAATAAGTATTTTGATGATGGCAAACCGTATCTAGTACAAACTTTTGCTGAAGATGAACTTCATGGAAGCAAGCACTCTTATGATCAAGAGGGTAATATTGCTGAAAGTTTTTACGAATATGGTAAAAAAGTTCGTTAGTTTTTTTTTCTAGAGCCCGAAGGTCTTTCGGGCTCTTCTATTATTCTTGTCATAAAAAATTAATTGACGCGATTTACTTTATAGCGAGCTGCTTTTTTTATGCCATTTTGAGAGATGAGTCCCTTTTCTATTAAGTCAGAAAGGTCTCTTTGTAAAGACCTTCTATTGATTCCAGGGCAAATCAATTCGTAATCGTGAATAGAGAAGTATTCTTTCCTTTCAAATAAACAGTCAAAAGCTTGTTTTTGTCTTTCTGAAAGTTTGTATTCTAGAGCTAAAACATCTAATTTCATTGCATGAGATCCTTTAATTTGAATTTCACGCATTTGCGTTTCTAAAGCTCTAGAGAAATATTCAAGCCAACAGGTCATATCCATGTTGTTGTTTCTGACAGATTGAATAGCGAGGTAGTAGTCTTGTCGGTTTCTATCATAGTACTCGCTAATAGTGAAAAGTTTTTTAAAGTCGTATCCTGATCGATAGAGGCATAGCGTAGATAATAGCCTTGCTGTTCTGCCATTTCCGTCTAAAAATGGGTGTATATGAACGAGTTGAAACTGTGCAATCCCAGCTAAAAGTACCGGAGGAATGGTTTGTTCATTTTGTAACCAGTCCACTAATTCGGCCATAAAAATGGGGACTTCATAAGCGGCTGGCGGGGTGTAAATAATCTCTTTTGTTTTAGCGTTGGCTACATAATTTTGAATGACTCTATATTGTCCGGGTTGAGCGCTATTTTCTTTTACGTCTTCGACAAGATGTCTATGGATCTCTCTAATTAGACCTTCTGTTAAAAATCCTTGTGAAAAAATATAATCTGCTACGAAATCAAAGGCTTTTCTGTAATTCAGCAGCTCTTTGACGTCATCAGAGTTCACATCAGATATTTTTTCGCCCGCTAGAAGTCTTTCCGACTGGTCAAGGCTTAAATGAGTTCCCTCTATATGAGTGGTGTGATGTGCTTCTAAAATTAGCGCACGTGCTTGCATTTTGGCAACCCAATCTTTTGAAAGCTGCGCTGCTTCTAAAAAACCTCTTGTTCGTTCAATTGCTGTAAGCGCAGACGCAATAGGAATAGAAATGGTGAATTTTGGATGAAATGACATTTTTTACGACACTTTTCTCTTTATAGTGTCATAAAAAGTGAGTTATAGCTAGTGTTATTTTATTTTTACGACATTTTTACGACGTTTTTTACGACACGTTCCCATGGAATGTGTCGTAAAAATACGGTGCATTAAATTTTTTCTATAGGGTCATCCGAATTTAAATAACCCCATTTTTTAAAAATATAGGAATAGTTTACAGATTTTAAGTGCAATTGATCTCTAACTGAATCAGAAAATTCTTTTGTAAGTTCACCAGTATCAATATGAGCGCCAAGGAAAGAAGAAAACTGATCAAATTCAAGAAAATTATTGAATTTTCTTGTGTTGGCAATCACATTTTCTTTGCATAAGGCATTTTTAAGAACCGTGATATCTTGGGGGTCAATGGAAAAATTAAAGGATTTTTGCAACTGATCAAGGAGAGAATCTAAATTTTTTGTAAATTCTTCGTAGTTTAAAACAAGAACAGGAGTTCCGCTTTCGATTAATCGATCAAGAAAAAGGAAGCAATCCGATTGCTCTTTTAAAAATGAGTCTAGCGAATCAAATGGCAACAGTTTTTTTCTATTGAGTAATATACTTTTTAGGTGGATAAGCAAGCTTCGATAGGATTTCTTATGGTAACTACGTAAATTCCATCTTTTTTTATTTTGTAATCAGAGTGACTTTTGACGACCAAATTATCATAATTTTGTTCCCAGTCATAGGGGTCTTCATTTTCAAATAAGTAACGCAAAACATTATAGACCAGAGTGCTCCCTGTTCTAGGAGGCGTAGCCAGATATATTTTTTTATACCCTATAATAGGGTGTTGCTGAGTTCTTTTTTGTAAAAAGGTTGTTAAATCGATAAATTCTTCAGAAAAACCTAGCGTACTAGAAAAGATCGTCGTTAGAAGAATTGAAAAAATAAAGAGAGTCATGGGGAGTGAGTCCTTATTTAAAATTACTTAGTTGATGTAAGAGTGAAGATCCAAATTGCCTTGTATTTTTGTGTTGTAGATTTTGAAATGTTAAGGAGTCTGGTTTGAAAAAACCGGGGGCTCTTTCTTCTAAGAAAAGAGTAGAGGATTTAGCTAGAATAGGGCTTTGATCTAATAAGTGCAACAAAGCAGCAATGGGCTTACTAGGGCTCTCTGTTAAAGGATATGGGGGGTCTATGTAGATAATATGATAAGAAGAAGATAGCTTAGGAACCAAAGAAAAAACATCTCCGGAAAGAGCTGTTGTTTTTTCTTGAAGATCTAAATTTTTAATGTTGTCTATGAGATATTGAAAAGTCTTTTTGTCTTTTTCTATAAAAGTTGAGTGGGCCGCACCTCGGCTTAAGGCTTCAATCCCCATAGCACCGCTGCAAGAAAAAAGATCGAGGAAATGAGCTTCGTCAATATAAGATTGGCAGATATCAAAAACAGCTTTTCTCATCATAGACATAGTAGGGCGAGCTAATGGACCTGATGGAGATTTAAGAATGCGGCCTTTTAAAAAGCCCCCAATGACACGTAAACTCATTCTCCAACAGCCCTGCCATAAACGGTTTTCAAAATGTCTTTGGCTTTTTTTAGGTATATAGGCTTAGCTTCTTTTAAAAATTTTTCATAAAGTGATCCTTTTTGATGGAGGAGCCATTGTTTCTTTATCGAGCTGCCAGGGATCATAGCTTCTTCAAAATGGATGATTTTTTTAAGGAAAATTTGGTCATCAGAGCTTTTTCCCTGTAATATGAAGTCAAGATCACAAAGACGATTTATTTTCCCCATAACGAAAAAAGGTTCTTTATTATATAAATTTCCCATTTGAGCGGAAGAAGAATCGAATTCCAATCCAGACGTAGGATGACTTGGGAGAATAGAGATCGTAAGATTTTTTGCAAGGGGGGCGTTTAGATTTTTTATAAAGAGAGATAACTTTCTAGGAAAAGAAGCGTTAGTATCTGAGTAGAAAAGAGTTCCTCCACAAAAAGAACTGATCATATCTAGAAAAGTTAATTGGTTGTTTTGTCCAACAGCAGCTGTAAATATGTTAAGTTTTCCATGGTTTTTTTTTAAAAACAGGCTTAGATCTTGAGGGTTTAGGGTGGATTTCCCATTGGATAGGAAAATAGCAGTATGAACTTCATCTTCTGTTTTGATGTCTGCTAAGAGATCGTCTAAGTTTTTCTTAAGGTTTAAAGAGGAAAAAAGAGCTCTTTCTCCTTTTTTTTCTAAAAACGATTCTGCTAAAAGAATGTTTTTAGAAGAAATAAATAGGTTTATAGGGCTAAGCTTTGTTGTTTTTTTGTCGATTAAAAAGATGTTAAAAGAATCTCCTTGTTGTAAAACAGAAAGAGCTTTTAAAACAGATTTTTTGAAGACAGAGAGTTTGTGATTTTCTATTTCAGAAGAAGTATCGATAAGAAAGTAGAAGTTTTGTTTGATTTTTTGTTGAGATAAGTCTTCTTTAGGGGTTACGGCAAGAGAAAATACATAACCATCTTGTTCGGGAAATAAAGTGGCTCGGATGTCGAAGTCGTTATTCCATTCAATAGAAGAAATAAGGTCTTCAGGAAGAAAATCATTTATTTCGGACAGGGAAGCGGGAGAGAAAACTTGTAATGGAGACTTTAAAGCAAGGTAAGAAATCTTAGGGTTTTTTAAAGAAGCGGAAAATTCCTCTTGAGGTTTTGAAAAAGGATCTCTTGGTTGGAAGGAGACAAATGCTGAGCTGTCATCTAAAGCAGTTTTATCGGAGTATGCAAGAGGTTCTTGACCAGGCACTAGTTCTTTTAAAGGTTGAGTTGTGTTTTGAATCGGGATGGTGTTAATTTCAAGAGCCGGAATCGTTGTTTTAAGATCTAAATAGATACCATGTAAAGTAGGTGGGGCATAAAGAGTTCTAGAAAGGGGGGGGAGGGGAAAAGATTGAGAGGTAAGGGTGATTTCTTCATTTTCTAGTTCAACTAAAGAATCATTGCTTATTTCCGCTCGGTTTTGAATAAGAGAATTTTCTTTTAGAAAAAAAGACGAAGCGAGGTTTATTACAATGTCTTCTCTAGGCTCTTCTAAGGGGAACTCTGAAACAAGAAAAGAAGAATGGGAAAAGTTTTCGATTTTTTTAGAAGAAGAAGGGAATTCTTCAAAAAAATGCTCTATTGTAAGGTCGTTAGATTTCCAGTTCTTATCAATACTAATATATTTGGGAATAGGTTGGCTTGGAGAGAAAAAAGAGGTCCACGACTTATTCAATAAAATAGGATTTTCTATAAGAAAATAGAGAGCAACGGAATGGATAGTCATAGAGACTATAAGACATTTAGCCCAAAGTGGGGGTGTTTTTATTTTTTGAAAAACAGTGATCATAAGCTTGTTTCCATTTCTTTCTGACTGAGTTCGATTCTTTTTTTAAGAGGCTCTGGGATTGATGTTTGAAGCAAGAGTTCTTGGATTTTCCCTTGGGCTGTGATTTTAAGGACTTCTGATTCAGAAGGAGCTTCTATTAAACAGGCTTCTAAACGAAGAATCTCAGCTTCCACAAATTTTAGATAGGATATTAGGATTTGTTCTTTTTCTTTTACAATTGGATCAGAACTTTCTTTTTCATATAAGAGGAATTCAGATTGGAAATTTTCTTTAAAAAGTTGAAGTAGTTTAATGTTTTTTTCTTTTTGAGCTAAAGCAGTTTGAGAGAGGGAAGATTTCCATCGAATATACTCTAATCCAGCTTCTAGATGAAGGGGTTCTGAAAGAAGACTTCTTTGTACTTCAAGGTCTTTTAAATCATTGAGATTTTGTGCATAAGTTGTATTTTCTTCTGTTTGTTGATCAAGAGGGAGGTAAACACTTAAAAGTTTTGATCGATCTAAAACAGCGAGCGCTCGTATGGAAGAAGCCGGATAGTTTTGAATGAGCACGTTATAAAGGTTTAAAGCCTTTAGGGAGTCGCCTAGCTTGTCATGAGACTGTGCGAGCTCTAATAATAATTGTCTTTGAATGGGGCTGTGTGTTTGAGTTGTTAGTTTAAAAAATCTTCCGAGCAAGTTGGTTTTTCTTTCTAGTTGATTAGACCAAGAAAAAAGAGTGGATAGTCTTAATAAAAAAGATTCCGTTTTTTCTTGAAGTAAATCGTTTTCTATAGGGAGAAGAAATTCGAAAACGGCAATAGAACGGTCTATATAGCTTTTTTTTAGGTTTTGAGGAGAAAGAGGGTCCTCTTCGAGTTGTTTAGATAATTCGTAATAGTGTTCTGCAAGCCACTGCACATTTTCAGATTTAAGGACTGCTATGTTTTTTTGAAAAACTAAATACAAATGATTTGCTGCTTTGTTTAGGGGGAAGTTTCTTTCTTCTGATGTAGTTTTTCCAGATATTTGAACGTAGGCGTTGAATAAATGGAGTCTTAATTTATCCGCTTCGGAAAAATTTGGAGACTTTTCTAGTAGGTTTTCAGCATGTTCTATAAAAAGGGATTGATATTGAGGGTCACTAAGATAGCAGAGGGTTTGAAGAAGTTCCAATTCACCCAAAAATCGAGTTTGCGGAGATTCGTTTAGAAGAACTTGGCAAGCGGATAAAGTGTCTTCAAATTTTTCTTCTAGAAAAAGGTTTTTTACGAGTTCAAAAGAAAACGTTTCTTTTTCAGAGCTACTTAGGATAGCCTCTTGAGGCAAGATCTTTTGAATATTTTTAATAAGGGCTTGTCTAAATTCAGAGATTTCGCTAGCAGGACTTGTTTGTAATTGGAAAAGATTGCAATTAAGTTGCAGTCTCCAAGCATTTGCAAAGGACTTGCTAGATGGGTATTCATTAATAAAAGAGGAGAGTAAATGATTTGATTCATTCCAGTTTTTAGCTTGATAAAGAAAATAAGCTGTATCCCATAAAACTTGTTCTTTTTCTGGGTGGGTTGGATTTTGAAGAACAAACATTTTAGATTCTTCTATAAATTCGGGAAAGTACTCTCGAGCTTTCAATAAATTTAAATAAACAAGGTGAGCTTTGCTATAGTTTTCATCATTTACAAGCGGATAGGAGGGGTTGCGAAACATTTTGTGATATAGTTCGACGTTTTGCATTTTATAAGCAGATTCTAAAATCATCAATTGAGCTGTTCTTTGAGAAATGCGATCTTTGGATTGCGTTAAGGTTTGCAAAAGAGGATCAATGGCTTTTTCAAAATCACCCAGTTGATAAAGACTTTTGCCTAGAAATTGAATAATAGAGGTGTCGTGATCTAAGTTGAGTAAGTGGTAGTTTTTTTCATAGGTTGTTACAAAATCTTTAAATTTCTTTGTTTTATATTGAACTAGGAGGCAGTTGTACAAAGCTTCGGATTGCTTAGGGGATGGGAAGGAAAAGAGATGTTCGAATATAGGGATAGCAAGTTCGGGAGCAACTTCTGATCGTAAAATAGCAGATTGAAAAAGAAATTGATTAGATAACTCAGGATGGAAGGGTGCAGCAGCTTCGTAATAAGATGCAGCTAACTTTTTACTGCCATTCAATTCATAGATTCGAGCTAAGGGATAAAAAGAAAGGGTTTCAAAAGAAGTTCCAGCGCATGACTCAAAGAGCTCTTTAGAGCGATTTAAAATAAGGAGGTCTTCTTTTTTAGAAGCTATAAAATATTCAAACAAGCTTGAAGCACAAAGATATCGAATTGAATTTTTTTGTTCGATAGAGAGTTTTTCTTGGGAAGCAAAAGTCTTTGAAATAACAGATAGTTCTTCTGTGTTGTCGGTTTCATAAAGGCAAAGAACCTTATTGTAGTAGACTTTTTCTAGAAGATCTTCTTTGCTAAGTTGGTTATATTCGTCTAATGCAGATTTAAAATTCCCTTCTTTAAGGTAAAGGTCTCCAAGGAGGAGGTGCATCTCTTCATGAAGATTAGAGTTTGGGTCTTGCTCTAGATAACCGACAATCTGCTTTTTAGCAGTTTCAAAGTCTCCTTCTTTCCAATATTCTTTCATTCTTTTAAGAAATCGGGCCTCTTGAGTAGGAGGTTGGGCAGAAAAAAGAGTGCATGAAGCGCAGAGTAAAGAGAGCTGCATTGCAGCTTTATAGGGAAAAAGTGCCATAAAAAGACCGCATAATAGGTTAATGTTTTCCCCGAGTATACAGTTCTCTTATTAATTTACAAAAAATGTTATCGATTTTTTGATATATCTTTTTAGATCGTCTTTTTTGTGTCTGTAAAAACTTGATATGTAAGGGATGTAATAGATGAAAGGATTCGAATGCTCACATTGAAAAGAAAGTAGGTGGCTGTGATTGATAGGGTGAAAATAGTTAAGAACATAAAAGCGAGTTTAGCTATAGAGGAGATTATTTGGGCAGATATTTTTACAGGAGTCACTAAAAAAGGGCCTATAATAGGAATCGATTCTGCGGAGCTTATAGCCCCACCTATTAAAAATGTTCTTATTATTTTCAATTATATTCCTTTGTTTTATTTTTCTAGTCTAATAGGTTTATCCTTTTTAGTAAATTAGTGATCTTTTTTTGTTTTTAAATTGTTTATTTAAAAAGAAGTTTGTATGAATTAGATGCCTTCTAAGATTTTTAAAAAGTTATCTTTCAATGTAGGCATACTTAAGGTCAAAATAGCCTGTTGTTCTAGAATAAATCACTTGTTTAAGGTGTGGCTTTTTTATGATCCTTTCTTTTTCGTGATAAAGTGGGATTAAAGGAGCCTCTTCCATCAAAAGTCTCTCGGCAGAAGAAAGGTATTTAATTTTCTGAATAGGGTCGAGCTCTTGCTGCGCAAGATCGAGAAGTTCTTTGTATTTCGGATGAAACCAACGGGAATAATTAGCTGGCTCGTTCCTATATTTAAAAGATTCTAGAGCATAAAGAGGGTGATCGATCCAAGGCTTCCAGTATAAAGTGCCAATTTGGTAGTCGGCTTTGATCATTTTATTGTAGAAGATAGTGTATTCGTATTTTTCTAAACGGCAGGGGATTTTAAAAAGAGATTTCCATTTTTCTACAAGGTAATGAGCAGTTTTCTTTCTTAAAACAGTATTGGCAAACGTAAGGGTTATAAGGGGAAATTGTTCTCTAGAAATAGCAAGTTCCTTCAAGGCTAATTCAAAGAGCTCTAAAGCTAAGGTCTCATTTCCGCAGATGTTTTCCTGGTCGTGATTCATTGTATAAGAAAGAGGAAGAGGTGTTGCTGCAGGGAAGCAAGTATTTGGAAGCCTAGAAACTAGTTCCTTTTGATTGACGGCTAAGAGGAAGGCTTGTCTTAGATGAGTATTTTGAAAAGGAAATTTTTCGGTATTAAATAGGCACCAATGAATTCCTGAAAGCGTTGGGCAGGTTTCTGCTTCGAGATGTTCTTCAAAAAAAGCTTCCCAAGGTCTCAAAGGCATGCCAAGCCAATCTATTTCTTCATTTTGAAACATCGAGTGGGCTAGAAGGCTAGAATCTTTGGAAAGGTTAATTTGTTCTAGTCTTACACTTTTATTATCCCAGTAAAAAGGATTCTTAGAAAGTTCATAGCGCAAATTTTGAGTGATTTTTTTCAAAACAAAAGGCCCGTTACAGACAAAATCTTCAGATTTTCTAAATCCCCAGTCGGGGTGGGTTCTGTCAATTGTGTGAGGGACAGGGGAATAGAGAGGTAGAGCTAAAAGTTCTAAAAACTCGGGGGTCGGGTGTTCTAGGGTTATAGACAATGTATTGTTGTTTAAGGCCCGGACTCCTATGTGTTCTATAGGACATAGGCCTTCTTTACTCTTCTGTGCATTTTTAATGGGGTAGAATAAAAAGGTAAACGGGGTGGAGGAGTGAGGGGATAAGATTTTTTTCCAACTATGTTCAAAATCATGGGCTGTAATTAAGGATCCATCCGACCAATAGCAATTTTTAAGTTTAAAAATATATTCTTTCAGATCTTTTGAAATTTCTAGAGATTGGGCTATTGCAAGGTGAGGGTTTCCGTTATCATCTAATCGGGTAAGTCCTTCAAATAACATTTTAGTTAGGGTAGAAGAAATTTCATCTCCATTGATTCTAGGGTCTAGAGAGGTCGGAATATGATAAAAGCTCAAGTTAATAATTTGTAGGTTTTTTAACCGATTTTTCCAGTTTTTAATAGATTCATGAATAGCTTCTATAAAAGATTGGCGTTTTTTACTATCGAAATGAGTTAGGATAAATCCAGTGTAAAGAGACCCTTGGAGATTATTAGAAGTGTGTATAAGTGTTTTATTCCTAAGTTCATGACGAGTTAAGTTGGAGTAAAGTTCCTCTTTAAAAGAAGAGTCTTGAGTTCTTATCATAGCAAAGACTTGCTCTTTTTTCTCTTCTATTTTTAAAAAATAATCGTCTTTTTTAGAGAGATCTATTTCTTTAGCTTCTAGAAATTGTCGAAATAGCGTTTGCAAAGAATCTAAAGGCAAAGTGGCTTGCATTTCAATAGGGTTAAGAGAGAAGAAAAAGTTTTCAAGCAACTCTGAGTTTTTTAAGGCGATAAGAAGGAAAGATTCTTTAAATTGATAAAAAAGCTCTCCTTGTTTAAGGATCATTCCACCGTTGTAGTCTCTAAAAGATCCGATAGCTTTAAAGAGTAAGGTCGCGGCTTTTTGTCTGGCTAAATAAAAATTAAACGAATAATCAGTTCGGAGTAAGCTGGAATCTTTATCAATTTTTAAATGAAATACATTAGCTTCTTTAGGGTGGTTTTTTCTTAAGAATCCCAAGTGTTGTAATCTGTCTTGAACGAATTGAACTTTAGGTTGTAACTCTTGAAAGCTTTGAGAAAGAGATCTTTGCCCCGGCTTGAATAGTCGGACAAGAATTACTGTAAAAATAATTTCAGAGGTTGTTTGCTTCTCCAGAGAGATCATGACTTGAGGGAGATCCGATAAATATTTTACTTCTTGACTTAAGATTAAAATATTTCTCATGGTTTCTTCTTCATTACGAATCATAAAAATAGAAGGAACTAGTTTTTCAATGCGCCTTTTTAGTTCATATTCTAACTCTTTTTTTAGGGAAAAGAGGTCGGTTTGAGAAAATCGAGATCCGTCTTTTTTTTCTAGTTCTATATACATCGAACAAAGAGGGTCTTGAATTCCCTGATAACTATAAAAAGAGCCTTGAACGCATTGCAAGTCAGGAAGGATTGATTGAGCAGCTTCTAGAATGTGCTCTTCTTGAAGGAATTCATGTCTGTCAAGAGGGGTAATTCCCAAGACAAGTCCTAGAGCAGGTTTAGATCCAAAAAAGAAGTTTAACTCTGTGCGGATATAACGCACTTTTAAATGTTTTTTTTCCGGATATAGAACGAACTGTCTTAAAAGATTTGCTCTCATGAGAAAGTGAGATGAAATTATTTTTGTAATCAATCTAGACGTTCTAGGAAAGAAAAACGATTTAGGGCATAGGGAGAAAAAACGGCTCATTTCTACAGAAAGAGAGGCATCAAAAGTTAAGGGAAATCGTTCCATTAAAAAAACGAGTTCTTTATGGGCTTCTGCATTTTTCATGCTTTCTAATAAGGGGCGTTCAGAGAAGAATGTTTTGAATCCAGAGGGGGTTTTTAAGGCAGAAAGGATATGCGTTGATAAAGAAGGTAGGTGTAGAAGTGCTTTACTTAGGTCTTTTTCGTTTTTTATTAATAATTTAGATTGTAAAACAAGAAAAGTTTCATTAGGAAATAAATCCCATTGGAAATGCAATACTTGTACAGATAGAATTTGAGTTAATTTTCCAGGGATAATCCATGACTTTAAAATGTCTATGATTTGATTTTCTATGACATTTTCTTTAGCTGAAAGAGCTAAGATGCAAATTTCAAGGCACCCTGGAGAGCTGCCGGGTTCGTTCCAAACAAAGGTCGGGACTTTTTGAAGAAGTTGGGTTTTGAATAGTCTACTAGGCAAGGAAAAAAAAGAGGACGGAATGCATTTCCTAATTACTTTTTCCATAAGAGTTACGTGATGTGTAATTTCAGCAGAGAGAAGAGAGTAGGAGACCGTAGGTTGAATTTTAAAAGGAAGGGTGATGATATCATCTGTAATTGTGCTTTCAAAAAGAGTAGAAGTGTATAAGGCATCCGACATTTTTATTTCTTTGTGAAAATTGCTAAAGCATCATGGGAAGTTAGATAATTTACATTTTATTAATAATTTTTTCAATGTTCATTTACATTTTATTGGATGTTTTTTTTAGAGGGATTAGTTAGTAGGTTGATTATCAGGTGGTTACTTTTTTTATTTTCAGTGTGTCCTTTATAGGTTTTTATGAAAACAAGCAAATCTTAATTGTAGTGTTGAATGAGTTTGTTGGCTCTATCGGATGTGGATTTTTGAAGTAATTCGTATATTTTTAACCCTTTTGCGGAATATCCCTCTTGAAAATATAAAACACCTAGTTGAAAAAGTAGCTCTATATTATCAGGGGTTAGCTTAAGTAGTTCTTCGCACTGATAAATTTCTTCCTCTGCTTTTTCTTGAAGTCGATAAATCTCAGCTAACTGAGCTAAGATCCAGGGGTCTTTACAAGACAGATTTTCTAAAATTTTAAATTCTTCTATTGCTTTATTGGAATAAAGTAAAAATTGAAGATTCATAGAAGAAGATAGGTATTCAGGGGATATCCAGGGAGTTAGATGTGAAGCATTTATTTTTTTCGGATGAACATAAATTCGGCTTAACTTGGAGTATGCTTCTGCAAGACCTGCATGAACCTCAATATTTGTAGGGAGCTGTTTTATTAGAGAGATCAAAATTTCAATGCTTTGAAGGAAAAGAAGCTCTTTCATTTGATGAAAGTTTTTCCAATGCAACCAAATTTTGAATTTTTGAACAAGAGGACATAGTGCTTTTATCGCAAGAGGAGATGAATAGAAAATGGGTTCTTTCTCCGATAAAAATAGAGTAAATTCTTCTAATGCGCCTGATAAAGTTAAGAGGGATTGAGAACTTTCAGATGGGAAAGGAATTAGTGATTGGCATGTATTATAGAATTGAGATTGAATCGTAAGAAGTTGTTCTGGTTTTTTTGCTTGAAAAAAGAAAAGGAGAACGAAATAGGAGAAAAGAGTAAGGAAAAAAAAAGCAAGGCCGCAAGCAGCTGTTAAAGATTGACTAAAGTAAGAGAAGAAAAGAAGAAAAGCCAAAAGTTGTAGGCATAGAAATGAGATGAAACTGACATGAAATAATCCATAAAAACGGATGCAAGATTTGAATTTTTCATATCCGTCTTGCATTGCTAGCTCTAAAGCCGGAGGAAATCGAGGATCTTGGTTTGTCATAAAAATCTCATGGGTGAATAAGGAAGCAATGTAAAAAGATTGCCTTTTTTTCTCAATGAAAACAAGCTAAAGGAAAGTTGTTTTATAAGACGTTCTCTACCAAGGCTTAGGAATCGAAGAAAAACACATAAAGTCTCGATTGGTCAGTCTTTTTTAGAGCTTATGATTTTAGGAGATATTGCAGTAATGGATTTTTTATAATTAAGCAGTTCCACAGTTTGGATTGCTTGCTCCTGCTCGCCTGTATAAATAAGATAAGCTTTCAGTGCCCTGTCTTTTACCATTTTCTGAAAAAATAACAGCCCTTTTAGAAATGCGCTGTTATAAGTTTTAGAGGATTTAATCTCGATAGGAATTAGATTATGACCTTCTTTAAAAATCACATCTACTTCATTTTTTTGAACATCCCGATAATAATAAAGTTGATGATCTAGCCCATGGTTGAATCTCCATTTCATAAGCTCTAATATGACAAGGTTTTCTACAAGATGTCCCCAGAGGATCTCGGCTTAATTGCATTTCATTTTCAATTCCTAAAAGATAAACAGCTAGCCCTACATCTGTAAAAAAAAGCTTCGGGGATTTAATGATTCTTTTTCCAAAGTTTTCAAAATAAGGCTGAAGGCGAAATACAATAAAAGAAGCCTCTAAAATAGAAACCCACTCTTTTACTGTATGGGAAGAGATCCCAACTTCCCCTCCAATCTCATCTAGATTAATGAGTTGTCCGATTCTTCCTGCGCAAATTCTGACAAATCGTTCAAACTGCCCCAAATCTTTTATGTTGATGAGCAATCTTAAGTCTCTTTCCACATATGTTTGAAAATAGTTACGATAGGCTTTAGTAGGATTTAAAGAATCTTTGTGGACACGAGGATATCCTCCTCTAATCATAAAATCATCGATAGACAAATCAATTCCAGCTTCTATGCACTCTTCGAGACTCATTGGGAGTAGAGTTAAAAGAGCTGTTCTTCCGGCTAAAGACTGAGAAACTGCTTGTTGAAGTTCAAGTTGATGACTCCCTGTAAGGATAAAAAAGCCTTTTTCATCCTTTTCATCAACAATGCCTTGAATATAGGATAGAAGAAGAGGCACCCTTTGAATTTCATCAATGATAGCTCCTTCTGGATACTTTTCTAAAAAACTTCTGGGATCCGATTCTGCTAAATTTCGCGTATCTGGATTTTCAAGAGTTACATATGGTTTCTCAGGAAACACGTGACGTGTAAGGGTTGTTTTACCGGATTGGCGAGGCCCAATGACCGTAACAACCGGATAAGAAAGTGCAAGCTCTTGAAGCTCAGTAGTTATTCTTCTATAAAACATGAATTCCGTACAATCCGAAGTTGAACTTCAGATAATACAACTTTCTGTATTTGCTAGGATACAAAAAAGGTTCGCCGGAACTATTGGGGATTTCATAGTGAAAGGAACCTTTATTTATCATGGCTTTATGGAAAAATTTTCCTTTACTCACTAGTTGGATCCAGTTTGGATCATAAAAGAGATGATTTTTTCTGAGACTCCGGCATTTTTTAGTTCAATAATTTGATTTGAAGTTAAGTAAAAGGTACTTTTAGTGGCTTTAATTTGGTCGATTATTACGTCGTCGCTAAGGTTGTTTTTAACCATAGATTCGACGTCATAAGGTGTTAATTCTTGATGATTGTCTATTTTATGAAGTGTTTGAGGAGCATTTTGTTCCAGATTTCTTCTGTCTTGAGCATCTAAAGCCGCTCCTATAAGAGCTCCTCCTGCAGCGCCGACAGCCCCTCCTATAAGAGCTCCTGTGCCTCCTCCAATTAACCCTCCAGCTAAAGCTCCGGCTCCAACACCGACTAGAGCGCCTGTTTGAGTTTTAGTTTCACAACCAGTACATACGAGGGCGATCGATCCTAAGACAATCCATGTTTTTTTCATAACGAGTCCTTTAACAGTTGAAGTTGTTTTTGTTTTTATAATATTTCTTACCGTAAATAATGCAAGCTATTTGTTCTTTTGTTTTTGAAGAAAAGAAATAGAGAGGGCAATGCAAAACGAGCTGAAAAATAAAACACATATAGGAGAAATTGAAGCAAAAAGAGATCCAAATAAAGCGGCTAAAATTGTGGCAAGAGAAGCAAAGGATTGATTGATTCCCATGATTCGTCCTTGAATTTCTTTTGGAGCATTTAAAGATACATTAGCAAAGGTGTTTGTCCAAGTTAGTGCCGCTGCAAATACAGCTAAGCTAAAATGAATAGAAAAAGATAAATAGTCCTGAGATGGAATGCAAGAGAGAAGGAAAAGTAAAAGCATTGGGGTGGTAACCCAAAGAATTTCTTTTGGAGTAAAAAGCTTTACAAGAGATCTCTGAGCTAAAAAATTAGATAGAGACCATATGACTCCAATCATAAGTAAATTGGTCGTAAAAGAAATAGGATCCTTTTTATAGGGGCCTAAAAGAATAGCTGGATAAAATTGAGCGATTGAACCCCAGCCGAGCGCAAAAAAAAAGTAAGTAAGGTATGCGTTTTTAAGAGTTTTATTGTGTAAACTAGAAATGATGTGATAATAGCCTTGAATCAGATGAAGCTTTACTTTTTTTGTAGGGGGTTTAGTGTCTAGAAAAAACAGCAGTGTAAAAGCAAGTGTGCTAGCAGAAAGAAAAGAGATGATCAAAAAAGGAAGCGTTGGAGCTAATAAAAAAGAAAGCCCGCTGTTAAAAAAGTACTCGCCACACAAGATAGCCAAAAAAAAACTCAATCCGCCAAAGGTAGCCAGAAGTCCAAAACTTTTACTTCTTTCTTGATCACTAGCGCTAATGTCAGAAAGGCTAGCAAAGCATAAAGAAGTATTCCCGGCAAATAATCCACTACTCAGTCGGCTGAGGCATAGAAGAGGGATGGAAGTCAGATAAATGCTGAGGGCTGCTAAGAGATAACTAAAAGTTGAACCTATTAAAGTGAAGGAGAATGTTTTTTTTCTTCCTAATTTGTCTGAGAAATCTCCAATAAAAGGCACTGAAATAAATTGTGCAATAGGAAACATAGAGAGTAAAAATCCCAGAGAAAGCGTTCGATAAAGTAAAGACGTATGTTCTGTAAAAAATAGGCTATTTTCGCTTAGAAAAATAGGAGTAAAAATGGGATAAGCTATTGCAATTCCAAAACTGTCAAGAGAGTAAATAAGAAAAATACAAGCTAAGTTTAGTTTTTTTGATGCCATAAAGCTAACAATAAGAATCCCTCTTGAAAAAATCAAGAGGGATTCTTGCTACTTTAGGCGAGTTGTCTGAGCATACTTTCTTCTTTAAATCGATATCCAATGCCCCGAACGGTTTCAATCCATTCGAAATTAGGACCTAATTTCTTTCTTAAAGAAGCGATATGAACATCGATATTTCGATCGACAACAAAAGTGTCGTCATTATGAATGTCGTCTAAAAGACTGCTGCGAGTTAAAACTTTTCCTCTATTAGCAAAAAGTCTTTTCAAGATGCCAAATTCTGAGAGAGTTATAGGGATGATTTTATCTCCTTTTCTCAAGAGATAGCGATCTACTTCAAGAGTAAATTCTCCAAAAATAAGGACTAAAGGGATTTTTTCAGGGTCTTTAGATCTACGCAAAACCGCTTTGATTCGAGAGAAAAGTACTTTAGAAGAAAAAGGTTTAGCGATGTAGTCATCAGCCCCGAGTTCTAAGCCAAGAAGGATATCAAGTTCATCTGCTTTTGCAGTTAATAGGATAATAGGAATAGTTTTGAGTTCGGTATTATTTTTCATTTTTCTACAAACATCAAGACCGTTTTGTCCTGGAAGCATGATATCTAAGATAACAAGGTCTGGTTTTTCTTTTTCAATGGTACGGTACCCGTTAAGCCCGTCAACTTCTACGTGAAGCTTATAACCAGAGAGTTCTGCTTGGAGCTTAATAAGTGCTGCGATATCTTCTTCGTCTTCGATTAAAATAATTCTTTTCTTTTGCATGGTCTAAACCCTTATTAGATTTTTTTAAGCTATTCAAACAGTTTTGCTCTATTTATTCACGTTTTTTTTTAAATTAGAGCAAAGAAGATTCTTGAACACAAAAAACGGGATCGAGCGGGAAGTTGGAAAATAATTTTCCTGCGCTTTGGAATCGGTCGGGATTATTAGAAACATAGAATAGATGTTTACCTGGAGAGCAGGTTTCATTGATTAAATTGTTTTGAATAAGCATTTGTTTTGCTTCTTGTGCGCAGCTAGCTGATGGGTCGATTAAAAGTGTTTGTAGGCCAAGTTCTTTTTGAATAGGGTTTTTAAGTAGGGGGTAATGAGTGCATGCGAGTAAGACTGCGTCTATAGGGTCTTTGTAGGTTTTTAGGGGGTGTAAACTCTCATGAATAATACTTTGAGTGAGTAGTGGTTGATTTACATATCCCATTTCTAGTAAGGGCACGAAAAGAGGGCAGGCAATAGCTAGAATCGTACACTTAGAGAATTTAGATTGGAGAGCCTGTTGGTATAGCTGAGAGTTTACAGTAGTTTGTGTTGCTAAAAAAGCTAGGGTATCTGTTTTTTTTTGAGAGAGAAGTTCTTTAATTCCTGAATCTGATATAGCTAGAATGGGAAACGAGAACTGTTTTCTTAGAAAAGGAAGTGCTGTAGCGCATGAGGTGTGACAAGCAATTACAAGAAGTTTTATTCCTTGATTAGCAAGAAATTCAATGCTTTGATATGAAAAATTTAAAATTTCTTCAGGAGTCTTATTCCCGTAAGGTAAGTTAGCCGTGTCTGCAAAATAAGTGATGTGTTCATTGGGAAGTAAATCGGTAACAGCATTCATAACTGTTAGTCCTCCAAACCCTGAATCAAAGATTCCAATACTAGCACTTTTCATCTCGTTGCCGGTGAGGATTAAGCACCGCTCCTTTTGTTTTAATAGATGAGTACACAAACTTTAATATTTACTAAGGATAGAATAGCTGGGCAATAGTTTACAAAACCTTTTTGTATGTGGAGCTCTTATTCTCGAAAAGCCTATAGACACGAGATTAATTAGTGCTTTCATCGCTAAATTGCATTTTTTTAGAATTGGTGACAAAATTAACAGGTTGTAAAATTGTCCCCAATTTGTGTTTTTCTTGATTTGGTGACAGTTTTGTGGTGACTTAAAGTTTGACATCAATGCGTAGGGTGCTTGTTTATATGAATGAACGATTTCTAGGTCGAGAAAGAGAGTTAGATATTCTTAAGCGTTTGCTAACAAAAAAGAGTGCAAGTCTTGTTGTTATTAAAGGGCGACGTCGAATTGGAAAAAGTCGATTAATAGAAGAATTTGGGAAGGCTCTTAAAACATATACTTTTATAGGCCTACCTCCTGAAAAAAAATGACCGCTCAAATGCAACGAGCTGAATTTTCAAGACAAATGGAGCGAGAGTTACAGATCCCAGGACTTGGAGCAAAAGATTGGAGCGATCTTTTTTGGCATTTATCTAAGAGAGTTAGTGAGGGAAAAGTCCTTGTTGTTTTTGATGAAATCAATTGGATGGGATCTAAAGACCCCACATTTCTAGGGAAGTTAAAGACAGCTTGGGATCAAGCTTTTAAAAAAAATCCAGAACTTATTATGATTCTTTGTGGATCCATGTCGGGATGGATAGAACGTAATATTATCAGTAGTACAGGTTTTTTAGGAAGGACTTCATTAAATCTTACTTTACAAGAACTTCCTCTTTCTGTGTGTAACTTATTTTGGTATCCTAGAGAAAGTCTGGTCTCTGCTTACGAAAAATGTAAAATTTTATCGGTAACCGGAGGTGTTCCCAAATACCTTGAAGAAGTTCATCCAGAATGGACAGCAGAAGAAAATATTAGAACTCTTTGTTTCGAAAAAGAATCCTTCTTATTTAAAGAGTTCACTCATATTTTTTCTGATCTTTTTTCTAAACGAACGAGTACTTATAAGAAAATCGTGCAAAGATTAGCGGAAGGGGTGGCTGATCAGCAAGGCATAGCGGATGCGTTACACATGAAAAAGGGAGGGACAATTGGGAGTTACTTAGAAGATCTGATCGTTACAGGGTATGTGTCGCATGAATATACTTGGAATTTGAATACAGGTCATCCTTCAAAATTTAGTCGTTATCGATTAAAAGATAACTACTTGCGATTTTATTTAAAAGTAATAGAGCCCAATAGTCATAAAATTTTGGAAGATGAGCTAATAAAGCCTCTTGGATGGGATGGGATTATGGGATTACAGTTTGAAAACCTTCTATTAAGTAATAGAGCTGGCATAAAAAAACGACTTGCTCTTACTTCGGATGATGTTTTATTCGATAATCCATTTTTTCAAAAACAAACAAAACAACACTTGGGGTGCCAAATTGATTATCTTATTCAAACAAAGTATAATTCTTTGCATATCTGTGAAATTAAATTTTCCAACGGGAAAATTGGATTAGATGTGGTAAAAGAAGTTCAAGAAAAGATTTCCCGTCTTTCCTGTGAGAAAAAATTTTCTATTTGGCCTGTATTAATTCATGTAAATGGTGTAACAGATGAACTACAAAATAGTGGTTTTTTTTCTCGTATTATTGACTTCGGAGAGCTTCTAATTTGAAAGGTTTTTTTCGAATCTTTCTAGGCTTATTTCTCTATATAAATGCCTCCATAAATTAACGTTTGTCGTTTTGTGGAGATGTTATTACGGAAGCGATAAGACTTAGGATGTCTATGTATGGCTAATTTTGTGTGGAGAGAAAAAAACTAAAAATCTTAGAGGGGTTCCAAGTGAGAAAAGCTCAAAAGGACTACTAATACAGCAAAAGGAAAACCTGAGAGCGTATTTATTGGTGGGTTCAAGCCTCCGTTCTCATGTAAATTGGGTTACTCAACCATAAAGAGCTTTTTATTGTCGAAGTTAGTGTTTCTAGAAAATATTTTAACGCAAAAAATCCATCTAATATTTTAATAACGCATTAATTATAAGAGTTTTGCATTAGACTTTTCTGAAGCCTACTTCTAAAAAGTCGCGACTTTTTCGAAGTAGGCTTCAGAAAAGTCGTGACTTTTTTGAGGTGATATGCTAAATAGTTAAGAAAAAGGAGGTCATATGAAACGAATCTACCACAACACTATTTGTGAGCACTTTCATAATAACAGACAAATGCTTTTTTTAATGGGACCTCGCCAAGTAGGAAAGACAACTACTTGCATGAGTTTAAAAGAAGAATTTCCACTTTCATTCTATTTTACGTGGGACAATATCAAAGATCGAGAAGCTATTCTAATCGGAGCTGATCAAATCGCAAAAATAACAGGTCTTACCACTCTTCAAAAAGAAATTCCCTTAATCATATTCGATGAAATTCATAAATACTCTGAATGGAAAGATTTTTTAAAGGGTCTTTACGATAGCTATCCTCATAAAATGCATATTTTAGTAACTGGTAGTGCAAGACTTGATATCTATAAAAAAGGGGGAGACAGCTTAATGGGGAGGTATTTCATATATCGATTTCATCCTTTGACCGTTGCAGAAATTATAGATATAAATCTACCTTCTCAAGAATTGCGGCCTCATCCTTCTTCAGTAGAGGAAGATCTTTTTGACTTTTTGTGGTGCTTTGGAGGCTACCCTGATCCTTACCTAAAAAGAAACGTTCGCTTTTTTAATAGATGGAAAAACTTGCGTTTTCAACAGCTTTTTCAAGAAGAAATAAAAGATGTTACAAGAGTTCAAGAAATAGTCCAACTAGAGATGCTTGCTAAACTACTTAAATTACAAACAGGTCAACAATCAAGTTATGAATCTTTAGGCAAAGCAGTACGGGTTTCGGGAAATACCATTCGAAGTTGGATTAGTATATTAAATTCTCTTTATTACAGCTTTGAACTTCGGCCTTGGTCTACCAATATTTCGCGATCCTTGATTAAAGAACCAAAATATTACCTATGGGATTGGTCTGAAATAGCAGATCTCGGCGCCAAATCTGAAAATTTCATAGCTGCCCACTTATTAAAAGCCGTACATTTTTGGACTGATTTTGGATTTGGGCAGTATGGCTTATACTATCTAAGAGATAAAGATCAAAGAGAAGTAGATTTTCTTGTTACAAAAGATGACAAACCATGGTTTTTAGTGGAAGTAAAATGGACTAATAATCAGGGGATTTCTCCTTCTTTATACCATTTTCAAAAGGCTACAGGAGCTAAACATGCATTTCAAGTCATCATTGATATGCCTTATGTGGATAAAAGCTGCTTCGAAGAAACATCTCCTATCATTGTACCAGCTCGAACTTTTCTCTCTCAACTTATTTGAGAGTTAACCCAACTTCAGCGCTTTGCTCTATGAGAACAGGCGTGAACCTTTAAGGTATCAAAAGTTCTTGTCCAATCAAGATTTTATTTTGAGAGAGGTTGTTTGCTCTTTTAAGAGCTTCTACAGAAACTTGTTGGTTTCGTGCTATTTTATCTAAAGAATCTCCAGCTTTAACTTTGTAGCTATTAGATTTGTTAGAAGATGACTCTGTAGATAAAGAAGTCGTGAAAGCTTTTAAACTAGACTTAAGATCGCCCACTTCATGGATTAATTTATTTTGGCGTTCAAGATTTTGTTCAAGTTCTGAAATTTTTGTACTGTATTGCTGTAAGCATGTTTTAGTTTGATTAGAGTAAGATGAAATTTGTTTAAGATCGGAATGGATTTTTTCGTATGCTTGCTCAATCAGAGCAAGTCGTTTTTCGAGGTGGCTTTCATTAGAAGAAGGTGAAATAGTTTTTGTTTTTTTTGACAGTGCTTCTTGACTGTGTAATTGCTCTTCTAAAATTTGAATCTCTACCCGGGAGTTATTAAGCTCATGTCTAAGGTCTGATAGCTCAGACCTTATTTCATTTAAAGCTACTGAACTTTCATGTTTATCTTGTTGCAAAACAGCTAAATGAGAATTGCAGCTTGAAATCAAGAAAGCAGTTAAAAGTAGAGCCCAGGTAGAGTATTTGAACATAAAAGATTACCGTTTTTCGTAAAGTTTAAATTGAGCGCGTCTATTTAGAGACCATCCATCAGAGGAGTTAGAAAAACTTACAAGTTTTTCTTTTCCATAAGAAATAGTATAGATTTGATTCATGTCTACATTTTTTTCAATTAGAAGGTTTCTGATGTAGTTAGATCTTCTAGATCCTAATGCTAAGTTATAGGCTTCTGGTCCTCTTTGATCGCAATGTCCTTCAACAAAAATATAAACTTTTGGATTTTTTTGAAGGTAAGTTGCTATTTTATTCATGACTTGAAGATGTTCTTCTTTTTTAAGTGTGTATTCATCTGTATTGAAATAGACAGTTTGAAAAATTTGAGTTAAAGCTCCCATAGGTAAACTAAATCCCTCAATCCCTGGAAGTTGACTTCCGTATTCGCCTGGAGAATCTTTAGGTTGAGCAAAAACAATTTCAGCAAATTGTTGTTTAAGATCTTCATCTTGCAAAGGGATAAAGTCTTTTTCAAAATCATAGGATTCTTTTACGTTATTAGAAGCTAGAGCTTCCTCAGAAGAGTCATTGCCCCATAGGATTTTTTCTTGTGCTCTCTTATAGCTTCCCATGCTATTAGAATCATCCCATACGTCGCTGCTTTTTTTGCAGCTGTCCAAGAGAAGTAGACTCGAACAAGATAGGATTAACGTCCATATTAAAGATTTTTTCATGCGATCCTCTTTTTTGCCTTTTTAAATGTTAACGTGGGCCCCACGTTGGATAGTGTTTTTTTCCTTGACCTTTTGTGATTTTCATCGCATCGGGTTGATTTAAATTTACGACATATAAATCAGAGGAGTTGTTATCTGTAGAGTTAAACACAAGATGCAAGCTATTAGTTGCCCAGCTTGGATTTTCTTTATTACCAGGTCCATATGTAAGCTGTTTTTCTTCTGCTGTCGAGAATGTGTAAGTCCATATCTGCCTTATACCATTTGTTTTAGCACTATAGGCTAATTTAGTTCCATCAGGAGACCAAGATGGACAAGAACTTTCTCGGCTTTTCTTCGTAATTAAATGAGCGATACCTCGTTTACTAGTTACTTCCGAAGAGATCCAGTAAATTCTAGGGGCCCCATCTTTATCTGAAACAAAAGCCACTTTCGATCCATCAGGGCTAAAAGTAGGAGACCCTTGCGTGGATTTTGGGTAGGAGAAAAGTTGTTTAGGAATTCCTGTACGACCTATTTCTGGTTGAATAGATTGGACAAATAAATCGGCTCTTCCACTAGCATCACAAATAAATGCTATTTTGTCTCTGTTTTTAGAAATGGTAGGCAACATTTGGTTTCCTCGAATATCAACAACTTTTTTTCCTTTCCCGTCGTCTAAAGAAGCGATGAAAATTTTCGGTTGGCCCGTTTTATAAGAAACATATAAAAACATTTCTTTATTCAGCCCATTTCCTTTTGGGATTAAGACAGGAGTAACGCAGTAACTTTTTTCTTTAGTCACGGTTTTTACATTTTCTCCGTCCCAATCACATTCAATAATTTCTGAATGCCAAGAATTATCCTGGTCCGAGCGTGTTTGTTGATAAGAGTATAACATTCGACTGTGACAGATTCCACTTTCTTGAAAAAGGAGGTTGAAAATGGCATCACTTAGTTTGTGAAGTTCTTGTCTATCTTGAGCTAGGGATCCTGTCAGAGCAATTTCAGGAAAGGGATTAGCCTGTCCTTTTAATAAATTATATACTTTGCAGTGCAGTTTTTTTTCCTTGATAGAAAAGAAGACGGCAAAAGGACTGTCTAGAGATTTAAGATTTGTAGCTTTATTCCCCATGGCTAATAAAGCAGTTTCTTTATCTGTTGTTCTGAGGGCTACTTTCGTCTTGCCGTTGTAATTAAAATTAAAGCTTAATACTTTCTCAAGTTCTTTAAGATAATTAGCCGGTAAGGAAGAACTGGAAGGGTCTATATGAGAAAGGTAGATAGGCGAAAGAGTGCTCTCTGTATCTAGATGGACTTTGATTTCCTGTAGAGGTTCGGCGGTAAAACCTAAGAGGCATATAAAAAGAAGTAGTGAGGTTATTTTATATTTCATATAGAGAAGATGATCCTTTAAAATTTATTGCAAAAAGTTAATAAAAAAGATCGAGAAGAAAAGCTATCTAAATAGGATTGAGGAAAGGATAGTTTTGGCAATTCTTGTTCTAGGTATTTTTTATTTTTTTCGCTATTCGCTGTAATTACTTTCATGTTTTCTACCTTTCCGTCTTTACGCAAAGTCAATTGAATTTGCACTTCACCTAATTCGGGGAGATGCAAGAATGCTTGCAAATAGCCGATTAAAGAAGCTGAAAAATCATCGTCTGTTAAAGACAACTTGCTTATTGTAAATTCCTTAGAGCCTTGCAGGGAGTTTAGTACGAGGGACGATGGAATTTCCAATTCAGACTTAGTAGGCATTCTATCACTTTTGGCTTCTATTTTGGCAATCCTTTCTTCGAGATCTTTCAAATGTTGATCTCTAACCACTGTTTGCTTTTTTACTTGAAGTGTTTTTTCTTTTTGTATAGCAGGATTTTTCTTTTGGATAGGAGCTTCTGTTTTTTTTGTTTTTGGAGGAGGGGTTACAGTAGGTTTTTTCGGTTCTGGAGTTTTTTGTTTTATAATATCTGGCTTTTTTGAGGGGGTTGTATTTTTTTCCGTAGCAGCGGTCTTAAAAGTCGATTGAGAAGAGGAAGGTGCAAATGTTTTAACTATAAGTTTTTTTGAGTTTATTGTTTTTTTAGAAGGACTTGTTTGTGAAAGTCCTATAAATAAAAGGATATGGACAACTGGAACTAATATGTAAAGGGTTCTTTGCATAGGATCTTTAGATAGCCAAAGAGAAAAACGAGAAAACAAACTCATGATCCGCCGGGTTGAAGGATGACATCTAATTCTTCAAATCCAGCTTCTTCCATAGCATTCTTAACAACTTGATAGATGCCAAATTGTGCTTTTTTATCTTGAAAAAGCTGAGGGGTTTGCTTTGGCCTTGTGCTTTTTTCTTGTTTTAGGACGGAAAGGAGTTGGTCAGAAGTTACCTTTTTAGAGCGTATCCAAATTGAATTGTCTGCATATACATGGACTGTTAAAGGGCTAGATTCGGAAGCTGGTTGTTTCTGTTCTTTTATAGCAGCGGAAGCTAAGTCGACTTTATCAACTTCTAGCATGGGGGCAACTAAAATAAATAAAATGAGAACGACAAAGACTACATCGATAAGAGGGGTAAGATTAAGAGATGGTTCTTCGTCATTTGAAGATAAAAGGTAGGACGGGATTCTTTTTTTTTTCATAAGATTCTTAGCTAAGGTCTGCTTTTCTATATTGTAGTTCTAAAATGGAAAGCAGTTGGTATAGGAAGTTTTCCATGTCGGAAGAAAAATGTTTTAAGTCGTTTTTAAGGTAGTTATAGGAAATCAAGGCGGGGATGGCAATGACAAGCCCTAAGACGGTTGTTGAAAGAGCTGTAGAAATCCCGCCTAAGATAGCCGCATTGGAAGCTGCCGCACCTCCGGAATTTAGAGCGGAAAAAGTAACAAGAATTCCCCAGACAGTTCCAAGAAGTCCTAAAAATGGAGCGAGGGTATAGATTGTTGAAAGAATAAAAAGGTTTTTTTCAAGTAGTTTATATTGGTTTGAAACAGCAGTAGATGCATATTGTTCTAAAATATCGATGTCATTAGATGTCAAATAAACCTCGTTTTCATTGCCTGTTTGCTTAAGAAAAAAAAGTTTTTTGTTTAAAATTTCAATCGTTTTATCTTTCAAGGTAAAATAGATTTGAGGAAATGGGTGAGGTAAGTGTTCATGCATGAAAGGTGAAAAAAGGGAAGTGTCGAGATTAAGGAGATGTTCTTTGTTTCTTTCTATTAACGCCAATACTTTTTGTGAAGATGTTTTTACTTTTTTTGCCTGCCATGTTTTATAAATAAGAATAATCCAGCAAATAATAGATAAAGCTCCAAGAGCCCAAATAATCAATTTTCCTGGCATGTCGGATTGGTTATAGGCGCTTATAAAAGGTTGCATGGATGCGAAAATATTAAGCATTGGGATGGGGCCATAATTATATGTTAAATAAATACACTACTCCCCTATAGAGATACTAGAGGGAAAGGCTATTTGTCAAGGTCTGTGATTTAGTAAGAAATAAATATAAGGATTTTTAATGAGCGTGCTATTTCAACTTCCATTGATTATTAGTTACTACACTAAACAAACCCCCTATGAAAAAGAAGTCGAGCATCTTATAAATTCGTGCAAGAAGTTTAATATTGAACACCTCGTAGAAGGAATAGAAGATAAAGGATCTTGGGGAGCAAATTGCGCGTTTAAACCTTATTTTATAAGAGAGAAAATGAAAGTCTTTCAAAGACCTCTTTTATGGGTGGATGCAGATGCCGTTTTTTTACAAGAGTTGAAGTTTGAAGATTTCATGTTTTCAGATTTAGTTTTCTATTATGATCCTGGAATTAAAGATCCTCGGTTCTCGGCTTTTACGGGAACTGTTTATGTGAATTCCACCGAAGGAGGGATTTCAAGCTTAGACCTCTGGTGTTATTACTCAGATGAAATTGTAAAAGCAGCTGAAACATATCCTCTTTATATGGATCAGGCGAGTCTTCATTTTTCTATGTTATCAAAACCCTCTTTTAATTTTATTCAGCTTCCTATAATTTATGCAAAAATTTTTGACCGATGCCTTGAAGGCTTAGACCCTTCAAAAATTGTCATAGAGCATAACCAAGCTTCTAGAAGATTTGTAAACAAAGGAAATACAAGTGTTTGTTGATTCGCATGCCCATTTAGGAGATGATGCTCTTTTCCCTTATTGGAAAGAAATTTTACAAAGGGCCAAGACTGCAAAAATAGATGCTATTGTAAATATTTGCACAAATTCAGAGACTCTTGAAAGAGGGTTACTTATGCAAAAAAGTAATCCGCTTATTCCTATAGTTCTAGCAGCAGCAACAACTCCTCATGATGTAGAAAAAGACGGCGATTCTTTTTTTAAAGAGGTTGTTGATTTGGCGTTACAAAAAAAATTGGTGGCAATTGGCGAGACCGGCCTCGATTATCACTATGAATATTCCCCAAAAGAGCTTCAAAAAAAACATCTAATTCAATATTTCCACTTGGCAAAAAAAATGGACCTTCCGGTCATTTTTCATTGCCGAGACGCTTTTTCAGATCTTTTTGAATTAGCTAATGCAGAATATCAAAGTTCTAAAGCTTTATTGCATTGCTTTACAGGGACTTTAGAAGAGGCTAAGCAGGTATTAGATCAAGGATGGGGAATTTCTTTTAGTGGCATTGTTAGCTTTAAAAAATCGGAACCGCTAAGAGACGTTATTAGATATGTTCCTTTAGAAAGGATGTTTATAGAAACGGACTCTCCTTATTTAGCGCCTCAAACAAAACGAGGATCTTGCAATGAACCCGCATTTGTTGTGGAAACGGCTCAAGTAATTGCAAATATTAAGGGGATTTCTATAGAAGAGGTGGCTCAGAGAACGTCTCTCAATGCGCGAGCTTTATTTTCTTTTTAAGGGGGAGGATTCATTGAATAACTTATTTCAAATTCCTTTAGTGGTCAGTTACTATACGAAGAAAACACCCTATGAAAAAGAAGTAGAGACTCTTATAAATTCTTGTAAAAAGTTCAACATAGAATCTCACATAGAGGGGATAGAAGATAAAGGCTCCTGGGAAGAGAATTGCGCTTTTAAACCGTATTTTATGAAAGAAAAAATGAAGGAATTTCAAAGGCCTCTTCTTTGGGTGGATGCAGATGCTGTATTTTTACAGCCCTTGAAATTTGAGGACTTTATGTTTTCAGATTTGGTTTTCTATTATGATTTGACTATTAAAGATCCTCGTTTTTGTGCCATGGCAGGAACTGTTTATGTAAATGGTACGGAAGGTGGGCAGTCAAGCTTAGATCTTTGGTGTCATTATTCGGATAAAATTATAAAAGCAGAAGGAAAGATCCCCCCATATGTCGACCAAGTAAGCCTTTACTTTACAATTCTTTCAAGCCCCTCTTTTAATTTTACTCAACTTCCTATTATTTATGTAAAAGTTTTTGATCGATACATCCCAGGATTGGATCTTGCAGAGGTTGTCATCGAACATAATCAAGCTTCTAGGCGATTTGAAAGAGAAAAGAAGGAAAAATATTTGCTGATTTCTACTCATACTTAGGTAAAGAGAAGTTTCTTTTGAAGTTTTTTGTATTTTTTGCTTTTTCAAAACAAGATTCCGTAGTTTAATAGGAGTAATTTGAAATTTTTTTGGGTTGGATCTTTATGGCTGTGGCAGTAATTCCTCGAGAGTTTATTTGGAGAAGGTTGCATTCTTTAATGGGCCTTTGGCTTGTATTGTTTCTTGTAGAGCACCTGCTCACTAATTCTCAGGCAGCACTTTGGATTGGAGAAGATGGATCAGGTTTTATTCGCATGGTTAATGCTCTTCATAATTTCCCGTATTTACAGCTAATAGAAATATGTCTGCTGGGGATTCCTATCTTAATTCATTTGGTTTGGGGTGTTAAATATGCTTTAAAAGCTAAGGGGAACGCGCATAAAACATCAGGAGCTACACCGTCTTTGCGCTCTTATGGAAGAAATCGGGCGTATTCTTGGCAAAGGATTAGTTCTTGGATTTTATTGGTAGGACTCATAGGGCATATTGTCAATTTCCGTTTTCTTGAATATCCTATCAGTATCTCTAAAGGTGATTACCAGACGTATTTTGTAAAGTTAGATATGGATGATGGACTATATACGTTAGCATGTCGTTTGAATGTACAATTATACAATGAAGAAGCTTTAAAAAAAGCGGAAATAGAATTTGCGCAAAGAGCAGATGAAAAAGCGCTAGTGGAAGCTGCTTTTCATGTGCAAAGTGAAACAAAAGATTGGATTGAGGGAGTAAAGTCAGTTCCTTTTGACACGCAGAAAAAAATGATCTTGCAAGCGGCTCAAAAATATCGATTTGGAGAGCTGTGGATGCAGACAGTTAAAAAAATAGATCTAAAACCTAATCAGGTGATTGCAGAGAGTAATAGCTTTGGAACGGCAACGCTTCTTACAGTGCGCAATCTATTTAAAAGTCCGATCTATATAGCTTTGTATACAATTTTTGTAGTTGCGGCTTGTTTTCATGCCTTTAATGGTTTTTGGACGTTTTTAATCACTTGGGGATTTGTTGTGCGAAAGGCATCTCAAAAAGCATTACTTACTCTAACTATTTCCTTAATGGTGATACTAACCTTTTTAGGGCTTTCCTCTGTATGGGGTACTTTTTGGCTGAATTTAAGACATTAAAAAATAAAGGCGCCATCTTAGATGAAAAAAAATAAAGAAGTAATTGTTGTCGGAGGAGGCTTAGCAGGGCTATCTGCTGCTATGAAGCTTGCAGAAAATGGGTGCCATGTCAAGATTGTGTCTGTTACGAAAGTAAAAAGATCCCATTCAGTGTGCGCTCAAGGTGGGATTAATGCCGCCATGAATTTGAAAAATGAGGACGACTCTCCTTTTATTCATGCATATGATACGATTAAGGGTGGCGACTTTCTGGCAGATCAACCCCCAGTTTTAGAAATGTGTTTAGCAGCGCCAGGTATTATCCGTATGATGGAAAGATTTGGCTGCCCTTTCAATAGAACTCCTGAAGGAAACATGGACTTTAGACGGTTTGGAGGTACTTTATATCATCGAACTGCTTTTTGCGGAGCTTCTACTGGACAGCAACTTTTATATGCGTTAGATGAGCAGGTAAGAAAGTATGAAGTAAAGGGCCAGATAGAGAAATTTGAGCACCATGAATTCATGAGGCTTATAATGGATGATAAGGGCTGCGCTCGAGGCATTGTCATGATGGACATGTATACTTTAAGTTTAGAAATATTAAAAGCAGATGCTGTCATAATTGGAACAGGAGGGCCTGGACTTATTTTTAAAAAGTCTACGAATTCTACTTTTTGTACGGGAGCCGCAAATGGCAGGCTTTTTAAGCAAGGCATGCAATATGCGAATGGAGAGTTCATTCAAATTCATCCAACAGCGATTCCTGCAGAAGATAAACTTAGATTGATTTCTGAGTCTTCGAGAGGAGAAGGCGGACGTATATGGGTTTATGGGGACTCATCCAAGACGATTATGGACCCGCAAGGAAAAGAGATTATATGTGGAAAAACAGGAGAGCCATGGTACTTTTTGGAAGAGATGTACCCTGTTTTTGGCAATTTGGTTCCCAGAGACATTGCTTCTAGAGAAGTTTTACGTGTTTGCGAGTTAGGACTAGGCATTGATGGGTTAGATCAAGTCTATTTAGATGTTTCCCACCTTTCTCCTCAAGTTCAACGTAAGATTGAATCCGTTCTTGATATTTACCAAAAATTTACTGGAGAAGATCCTCATAAAGTACCTATGAAGATTTTTCCTGCTGTTCATTATTCGATGGGAGGTGCGTGGGTAGATTGGCCTGCGGCGGATGATCCGGACCGAGAATCGAGATTTAGGCAAATGACAAATATTCCCGGCTGTTTTCAAGTGGGGGAATCAGAATTTCAATATCATGGAGCCAATCGATTAGGAGCTAATTCTCTTCTTTCTTGTATTTTTGGAGGGCTTACTGCGGGAATGGAGGTTCCTAGATATTTGGATCAGTTAACTCTGCCTTATGGACAATTGCCAGCAAAAATATTTTCTTCGGCATTGGCAGAAGAAGAAGCTTTAAAGCATGAGATTTTAACCAGAGAAGGCAGTGAAAATATTCATAAATTACATGATGAACTTGCTTTACTTATGGTTAAAAATGTCACGGTTAAACGCAATAATGAAGATTTAGAGAAAACCTTAGAAGAGATTCGAAAGATTCGAGCTCGTATGCAGAATGTTTCACTAGATGATAAGGGAACTGTAATGAATCAGACCTATCAATTTGCTAACCAATTCGTTTCAATGATTGAGATTGCTATGGCTATTACCAAAGGGGCTCTTCTTCGTAATGAGTTTAGAGGGGCTCATTATAAACCTGAGTTTCCTCAAAGAGATGATTCTAATTGGCTAAAAACGACTATAGCAACATATGATCCTCAAACACAAGAGCCCATTATTACATATAAACAAGTTGACCTCAGGCATCTAAATCCGGTGGCTAGAGATTATAGTACGGCAAAGAAAACAAAGCCAACACTTGAAAATATTCCTAAAAATATTCAGCTTCCTATATAGATAGTAAAAAGGAGAGTAACGTAATGGATGATTTTTTTATTCTAAAGGTCCTTCGGGGAGTTTCTGGAGATCAATATTGGGAAGAATTTGAAGTGCCTAATTCTCCTTTTTTAAATATGACAACAACGCTTTTGAAAGTGCAAAAAAATCCAGTCAATAGATTGGGAAAGAAAGTAACTCCAGTAGCTTGGGAGCAGGGGTGCTTGGAAGAAGTCTGTGGTTCTTGTACAACGCTCATTAATGGACGTCCTCGTCAAAGTTGTACAGCTCTTGTTCATAAGCTTTTAGAAGAGACTGGAGGGAAAATTATCACCATTGCACCACTTAGTAAATTCCCTTTAATTAGAGATTTAGTTGTAGATAGAAGCTCGATGTTTGATAGTTTAAAAAAAGTACACGCTTGGGTTGATGCAGATGATTCGTTTGATCGAGGGTTTGGTCCTAAAGTAAGTCCTGCGGTACAAGAAACTCTTTACGAGCTTTCTACTTGTATGACTTGTGGTTGTTGTTTAGAAGCATGTCCGCAATTTAATAACCACTCTAAGTTTATAGGGGCTGCTGCCATTTCTCAAGTTCGTCTTTTTAATGCGCATCCAACGGGAAAGCTAGCTTCAGCAGAGCGTCTTCATGCTCTTATGGAAGAAGGAGGTGTAAGTGAGTGTGGCAATGCTCAAAATTGCGTAGAGGTGTGTCCTAAAAATATCTCTTTAACAGAATCTATTGCACTCATGGGAAAAGAAGTAACCAAGCAAGCTGTTCGAGACTTTTTTAGATCTCCTGATGCTTAAGGTTTTATAGAAAATAAAGGGGAATGCTTGAGAAAAAATACTTGCTATGTTTTTCTTTTGCTATTCGATTTCGATAGTGTCTATGGAAGTTTTCTTAGAAAAAATTCAGAGTGTTGCAAGAAATTCAGAAAAAGCCTTTAGGAGAAATTGAAACGGTAGACTTTAGAGGGAATGTATATGATACGTTTTTATATTGTCTTCCAAAGATTCAAATAAAAGGACTTTCGTATTTTGAGGTGATAGCCTGTGAATATAGAGAAGATTTTAAAGCAAATACCATTTTATGGACGGAAACGTCCCTAGAAAAACCTATTGAGCATATAGGACTGTTAGGTAGCCATTTATTACAAAGAAGCAATTTTTTGTTAGATTTTCCTCATTCACAACTCATTTTTTGTAATGATTTAGAATTACTTAAAAAAAAGGGACTAGTTTCAAGAAAAAGCTTCCAAATTCCTTTGAAAATGATAAGAAAAGCTTTTTACTTAGAAATGGAAACGGATCTGGGTAAGAAAGTTTTTTTGCTAGACACGGGATTTCCGATTTCTGTTTTACATGATGGCTTGATAAAAGGCAGTGAATGTATGCTTGATATTCCTGTATTTAGCTCTTATTTGATAGCTCATAAAAAAAAACTGGGGCCGATTTCTTTTTACAATTTTCCCCTTGATCCTCTTTTTCAGTGCGATGGGATTTTAGGCGTGTCTTTTTTTGAGGAAAACATTCTTTATTTTAATTTTCAGGAGAAAGTTGTGCATTTATTCTGTGTTAATGAGTCTATTTACTAGTTTATTCTAGACAGAGGCTTAAGCATTGAGTATTCTATTAAAGACAAAGGTATATAAGGGATTTATCTAGGATGGAAAAGGGTAAAAGATTTTTTAATACAGTGGGGGCTATCAATCCCAAAGATCATTATTTTATTCCTCATCGACTTGATTGGAATCAATTAACAGGTTTTATTGAAAAAAAATATTATCTTGTTCTTCATGCTCCAAGGCAAAGTGGTAAGACAACGGCCATTATTGAATTTGTGAAGCAGCTCAATCAAGAAGGTAAATACAAATCCTTATACCTTTCTATTGAATCAGCACGTATGGCGGTAAATGATGTCCCCCGCGCTGTTCAGATCATTCTTAAGCAGTTTAGGGATAAGCTCAAAATCTTTTTGCCGCAGGAGAAGAAGGCTTTAGAATATCTTGAAAACCTCATAGGAAAAAAAGATTATGAAGAAACAGCGGTGGCTGATTTTTTGCGATTTTGGGCAGAAGAAAGCTTTCAGCAAGATAAAAAATCGCTAGTTATCTTTTTTGATGAATTTGATGTGCTAGCGGGAGAGTCTTTGATCGCTATGCTTACACAGTTTCGCACGGGATACACAGATCGTCCAGAGCATTTTCCTCAAACGATTTGTTTAGTGGGAGTTCGAGACTTGCGTGACTATAAAATAAAGACAAAACAGCAAGAAGAATTAGGTGTTTTATATAGTCCCTTTAACATCAAGGCTGAATCTATTCTTCTTCCGGCTTTTTCGAAAGAAGAAGTTAAAACGTTATATGAGCAACATACTAAAGAAACAGGTCAGCTTTTTACTGAAGAAGCTTTTCTGTACGCGTTTGAGCAAACTCAAGGGCAGCCATGGCTTGTCAACGCCCTAGCGTATCAGGCCTGTTTTAGAGATGTAGAGGACCGCTCTCAAATAATTACAAAGGAAGTTCTTGGGAGGGCAAGAGAATCTCTTATTAAAAGATGCGATACTCATATGGACGCTCTTTTAGATAGATTACAAGAATCTCGGGTCCGAGATATTATAGACGCTTTAATTAGCGGTGGCGGAGAGGATCAAAACTATTCCTTAGATGATTTACAATATGTGCGAGATTTAGGTCTTATTAGTCAAAAAAATGTCTGTATAGCAAACCCTATTTATCAAGAAATTATCCCTAGAGCTCTTTCTATTTCAAAGCAGGACACGATCAATCAAGAGACTCTTTGGTATCAATCTGGGGATGGATTTTTAGAGATGACGAAGCTCCTTTATGCCTTTGTGCAATTTTATAGAGAAAACTCAGAAGTGTGGCTTGAAAAGTTTGCCTATAAAGAATCGGGCCCTCATTTGCTTCTTTTAGCCTTTTTACAGCGTATTGTTAATGGTGGTGGATGCATTCATCGAGAATATGCGCTGGGCAGAAAGAGAGTAGATCTTTTGATTTCTTGGAAATCGCAACGCATTGTTATTGAAATGAAAGTCAAGAGAGCAAAAAAAGTTGATCTTCTTAAATGGTTAGAGCAAACGGCTGATTATATGGATAAGTCAAGCGCTACAGAAGGTCATCTTGTAATTTTTGATAGAGGAGAAGGTTTGAGCTGGGAAGAAAAGATTTCCCAAAAAATAGAACTATTTCAAGGAAAATCAATCTCTGTTTGGTGGATGTGATCATTTTAAAGTGGATCTGGTGTTTAAGGATCTGTAGAAAATTTTGTTTTGCAGAGCTCTCTTAGAAAAAGCGGAAAGAATCTTCAGATTGATAATTTTTTAAATCGAAAACTTCTTGAGTATTTCAATTAAAATAAGTTTACATTGTTGGTTTTAAAGTGATAAAGTTTGCTCCTTAGAAAATACGTGCCTAAGGCGTTTTTATGATTCAAAAGAAAGTCAAAAATTTACTATCCATTGCTCTTGCGCTTTCTACTCAAAGCCTTACTTCTTTATCTTTTTTAGATCCTATTTATGTTGAAGAATCCCCAATTTCTTTAACACTTCTTTTAGCTACTACATTCGATATTGAAGATGAAGAAGTGGTTCTGAGTAAGGACATTTCTGGGAAGGGGTCTTTGATAAAATTTGGATCAGGGACTTTAGAGCTTTCTGGAAGTAACACTTATACAGGCGATACTATCCTTATGGAAGGGTCATTAAAAGCAGGATCTGCAAAGTCTTTTTCTCCCAATTCTTCTATTGTACTATCAGATGAGATAGGTGTCACTTTGGATCTGAACAACTTTAACTGTAGTGTAGCTAGTATTTCAGGCGGTGGCACTATCTTATTAGGGTCGGCCGTTTTAACCGCAGATGTATATAATTTCGATATGACATTTTCGGGAAATATTTTAGGGTCAGGCAGTTTTGTAAAGAAAGGAAACGCAACTTTAGTATTAAGTGGAGAAGAAAACAGTTATACAGGCAGTACACAGGTTGTGAAAGGGGTTTTACAAGCAGGGTCTTCAAGTGCTTTCCCCTCTAATTCTTCTTTTATACTATCAAATGAACCTGGGGTAGTTCTTGATTTAAATGGTTTTAGCAGCATTGTAGGCAATATTTCTGGCGGGGGATCTTTGGGAGGTTCTATTTCTCTTGGATTTGGAAATTTAATAGCGGGCAGCGCTCATGAAGATGTAACGTTTGCAGGAAATATCTCAGGAGAGGGAAGTTTTATAAAAGTGGGCGCTGGGACGTTAACATTAACAGGTGTAAATACGTATAGCGGTGAAACTTCTATTGTAAAAGGGTCTCTTCAGGTTAATTCGGATAGTTTGCCAGGGGATGTTATAAACGATTCGACTCTTATTTTTAATCAAATGACAAATGGAGTTTATGAGGGCCAGATTTTAGGAACAGGCTCTTTGCAAAAAACAGGAGAAGGTAGTTTAACCTTGGCCCCGACTCGTGCTAATGCGTATTCGGGACATACGATCCTTACAAAAGGAACGTTAAAAGCAGGATCTGTAGAGGCTTTTTCTCCAGATTCCTTGTTTATATTATCTAATACAGAAAATGTAGTTCTCGATTTGAATGATTTTGATGTGAG
>CAMDHO010000002.1 GCA_945898205.1 Chlamydia trachomatis
AGCTCTTCAAAGAATGGCAGATAGTCTATTAAGGCATTCAGAAGGACTTTTAGCTTATTATAATCATTCGATTAGCAACGCTAAAATCGAAGGGACAAATAACAAGATAAAATGTAAAAAACGTCAAGGATATGGCTATACGGATATAGTGATATTGCCACCTTTTTTTAGACAATGAGAACACAAACTTTTTGTTAACTTTTTTCTTACTCAGAGGCCCCGACAGCTGTGCTCATATTTTTATCAATTCTTTGCTTTGGGTGAAAGAACTGATAAAAACACTGCGCTAGCCGCCTTGAAGGGTCAAAAACATTCCTTCTTTTTTTATATACTTCTTTTTATACCACAGCTTTCGTTTTTCTTTTTTTTAGCTTCTCATAAGTTTCTGGGGACTGATACCCTAAAAATGAATGAAGCCGTTCTCGATTATAGAAAACTTCGACATACTCAAAAATGCTACTTCGAGCTTCGTTACGAGTCTTGAAGTCACAATGATTGGTATGCTCTGTTTTTAAAGTATGAAAAAAACTTTCAGCAACAGCATTATCATAACATTTACCTTTAGCGCTCATACTAAGTCGAATGCCATATTGAGTTGTCAGCTCTTTAAATTCTTTGCTAGTATATTGACAGCCTCTATCAGAGTGATGTGTTAAGTCTGTGTTTATACCTCTATGACAAATAGCCTGTTTTAAAGCTTTTGCTACTAAACTTGTTTCTAGACTTTCTCCCATATTCATCCCTACTATTTTTCTAGAAAAGAGATCCAATGTGATTGCTACATACAGCCATCCTTCTCTAGTTTCAATATAGGTGATATCTGAAACCCACACTTGATTTTCTTTCTCCGTTATAAAAATTTGATTAAGATGGTTTGGTGCGGGCACTGCTTTTGGATTGCTTTTAGTTGTCACCTTCCATTTTTTTCTCATTTTAGCTTGGATTTTTTCTATGCGCATAAGTCTTGCTACTCTTTTTCTAGAGCAACGTTCCCCAGCTTTTTGAAGTTCTTTATGAATCCTAGGACTACCATAAGTTTTTCTTCCCTTTTCATAGGCGATTTTAATTTTCTCTATTAATTTTTTGTTTTCCAAGCTTCTTTTACTTAGCCCTCTTCTCAGAAAATCATAATATCCCTGTCTAGAAACCCTTAAAGTTTTAGCCATCTTCTCTATTCTAAATTCTTGAGAATGATTTCTCATAAACAAAAATTTCATGCTTTGGGTCGAGAGAAGATAGCTACTGCTTTTTTTAAGATGTCTCTTTCCATCGTAACTTCGGCTAATTGTTTTTTTAATTGATGTAATTCTTCATTTGAAGATTTTATAGTTCCAGAGCCTTGAAATCCTTTATCCCCATTGAGTTTATATTCTTGGATCCATCCGTATAGAGTAGATCCTGGAACGCCCAAATTCTTTGCTATTTCCTGATGACTTTTTTCACCGGCCATAAATAGCTTTATCGCATTTATTTTAAATTCTTTATCGTACTTTCTAGGATTTTTCATAAAACAACCATAATTTATTTGTTAATATTATTGTTGTTTGTGTTCTTCCTGTCTAGCAAATGGTAGCAGGATCACTTGTCCTTAACTCAAAATCAAATTCAGCTGAAATTCTCAGATGGGACATGGGTGTTATGTTTGCCCGCAGTTATGTTCTTCAGCTTAGCGACAATGTGAAACGCAGTAAAGAACAAGCCGTTAAAAATGGAACTTGGATAGGACTTGCCCCTATAGGATACATCCATACAATCGACAATAAAGGAGAAAAAACAATTATTCCCGATCCAGAGCGAGCCCCATTCATTAAAAAGCTTTTCGAACTATATGCAACTGGCAATTATTCCTTACTCAAATTGCGAAAAGAAGCTGAAGAAATGGGGCTCAAAAGCAAGAAAGGGCAGAAAATCGCTACATCAGTCATCGATGAAATGCTTAAAAAATCTTTTTACTGTGGGATGATGAAAACCAAATACGGACTTACGGAACATCACTATGAACCTCTGATTTCAAAAGCTCTCTATCAAACAGTCCAAGATGTATGAGCCGGATATCACAAAAAACCTCACAAATCCATAAGCGAGCCTTTTATTTTGAGAGGGCTTATTACTTGCGCTGATTGCGGTTGCATCGTAACGCCTGAAATCAAGAAAAAGCGTTACATCTATTATAGTTGCACAAATGCCAAAAGGACTTGTAAAAGAACGTATATACGAGAAGAACCCCTGGTCGAAGCTCTATCAAGCTATTTTGACCAGATCACTTTAACCAACCAGCAAATTTCCGAAGTGAGCTCTTATTTAAAGAAAATTCACGAGTCAGAGAGTCTATTCCATACTGAAAGCCTTTTAGCTCTTAGAAAGGATCAGGATCGCATCCAAAAACGTTTAAGTCAGATGTATGATGACAAGCTCGATGGCCTCATCGATGAGAAAATGTATCTTGAAAAAGTAAGAGACTATAAGGCTCGTCAGACTGAAATCGTTGAGCAAATGGCTCTGCATGAAACGGCAGATCAAAACTTCTATATTACTGCTAACCTGGTAATGAACTTGGCTTCTCGCGCCAAAGAAATCTTCGAGAGTTCTGAAGCTGACGAAAAACGTCAACTTCTAAATTTAGTGTTTCAGAACTTGAAATTAGAATGCAAAAACCTTCTTATACAGACGTGTGAGCAATTTTCTACTATCTTCGACTATAAGAAGCATCCGGAAGAATGGGGGCGGTTGGACTCGAACCAACGGATCCCGAAGGAGAGGGATTTACAGTCCCTTGAAACCGATATTCGACGACTCGCATTGATACATAAAGGCAATGTATTTAGATGCTTATAAAAATCGATCGATCATGGAAAGTCATAGTTTTTCCTAGATTGTCATTTGAAAATGTGCCATGAGTGTGCTATCGAATACAATCTATCCTTCTTAGAAAAAAAGGTTGAAAGCTTCTTCTTAAGGATTTTCAAGTATTATTATAGCAATGATCGGTACATATAAATGGGAACCCATTCATAAGCGTACATACGCACTTCTGACGCATCATCCATTTTCTCGCATTCTGCCAAGTACTTATCAATAGTCGTTGCGAATTTTGCAGAAACCAGTTCTTGAAAAGATTTTTTTTCCGCATTCGTTAAACTATTTACATTTTGCTCAAACAACTCATATGAAATATTTGCAAATTGCTTTAACGCTCTATCTTTGCTATTTACAATCTGCATAGCAATTAACCTAAGTCTCTTTATTTCAGAGGTATTTATTGCATTATTTATTTCAAGAGCAGACTTAAGAACACTCCATTCTATCGCATTTTCTGCTTCTTTACTAAAAACTGCCTCAAACTGTTCCGCTACAGAAAGCACTTCTAGAACTAATTGATTTTCGCTTTTTAAGGCTCTTAGAGAATTTGCTACATCTCCACAATGTAATGAGGCTCTATTAAGATACCATTCATCTATATTAGGAGCGTCTTTCTTCTTTTTCGGCAAATTATTGATTGTATAATATTTATGAACCTCTTCTGATAAGGTTATGAGATTTTCTATCGAGGAAGAAGCTTCATCGTGCTCTTTTATATAAGCATTAACCAAGTTTGTTATTTTTTGCTCTCTGCGATCAACTATCAAGCCGTATGCATAAAATGCAACGGTGGATAGAACGGAAGTAATCAATAGAATCAAAAACATCTTCTTTCTAAAGATTTTAGTTTTTTTTATGATTTGATTTTCTGAGCTTTCCATAATTTCACCTTAAAAAATTTCCAAGTAATATAATCTTAAATTAATGATTTCTTGTACTGCCTTGATATCGGCCCCAACTATCATAATGCCTTACTTCCCCTGAATAAGTACTTTCTGAATGCCCTTCTTTTCGGCCCCATGAATCATAATGGTCTGTTCTGTTAGAATATGGGCTTTTTTCTGAATGCCCCTGACTCCTACCCCACGAATCATAATAATCTTTTCGAGTATTTGTAACATTTCCATTTCTATCGATAATCGTGGTTGCTTGTACTGAAATTGAAGTCAGCGACAATGCTAATAAAAATAAAGCTGATATTTTTCTCATAAAAAACTCCCGTTTTCCTTAAAATTCAAAGCATTTTATTTTTAAACAAAAATTAAATCAACTAAAACAAACAATTAACACTAAATAAATATTAAAATACAACACAACTATAATTTTACACTCAATGTTTAATGTTAAATAAAGTACAATCTAAAGCTATTTAACAAATATTTACATATTTCACTAAGCGAGCAACTAATGAATAATTGGATTAAAAATATTTTAATTTATGTTGTAGGGACTGCTATTGTATGCCTTTTGGTTACGTTTAATGGTTCCAAATCAGAATTCATAGAAGAGAATGGAATTGTCACGTGGACTGCGATTCATGTTTGTATTGTTTATTTGATTTGTTATGGACTTACCACTAAAAAACCTTTTTGGAAGTCTATCATGGAAGATGAGATTATGCGCTGTGAAAATACAGTCCAAAATTGTGAAAACCGCATAGAAAATCTAGAAACTGCAAACGAAAAAATAATAGACATCTTTATTAAAGAATTTGAAAAGTCCCAAGAAATCCAAAACGACCTTAAACTAGAAATAAAAAATCTGGAAAAAGCCTTAAAAAATCTCTCTTCTCAAGTATTAGACCACACAGAAGATTGCTACGACTTATACCATTGCGATGAGTGCGGAAAACTGAATGAGGGAGAAAGACTCGTACTTGACGGAAATGACATATGCGATTACTGCTCCATGGCGACCTATTTCAAAAAAGCTAAAATACAAAGGCACAACCCAAATCCTTTATGCAAGTGATTTCAAAAGATTCTTGCTTTTACAGATCAACTCCATAGACTGCCGATGTTCTTCTAGAACCTCTTTAGTATAGCCTCCATGTTTTAGGACAGCTAAGCGAGAATTCTCCTTCCCTTGCTTCGTCTTGGCTCCCTTAGATTTTCCCCCATGCATATGACAGGTGTTCCGACCTCTAACAGCCCATCGAAGGCATTGAATTCCTGACCTTTTACTTTTAGCAGAACACTGTACCATACAATCAACCATGGGGTTCAATCATTGTTTTTTTCTTTCTCTCCCCCCTCCTTTTAAGAGGGATTGAGAGTTTGAGCTATAACCGCTTGTCCTTTATCGTGAATGTGAACGATTTGCACCGTTTGCTGCCCTTTAGATCTATACTTCATAAGAGACTGCATTGTTGAGTTTGCTTGAGCAAAGAGTTTACTAGCCAACATAAAAAGTCTTTCTTCATGATAAAACATTTCCTGTTGATTAGCTTGACGAAGGCATTTCATTCCAGACCTTTGCAAAGTTAAAAACTGCCCTAGAAGCAGCGACTCCATTTCATCTTGAGGATTTAAGGCCGCTAACATAATAGATGCATAATTCAATCTATCCTTGTGAGATGACTGTTCCATACCAGCCGCTATCGCTCCTAGAATTTCGATACCGTAATCAAAATTCTGAGACCCTGTAGTTCGTTTAAAGGCAGCAGCAAACTTTTCTATAGTTTCTTTATTTGTGTTTTCAAGCTTAGTTCCATCTGACAAGGTTAATTCACTTACAACGTTAGAACCTGTTTTTTCATCGAATTTGTGATCGAATTTAAGATACACACCTCGGTCACAATCTTCGTTACTACTTTTAGCAATACTACTTACATCTTTTTTCTGTAATTCATTTTTATCCATAATACGCCCATGAATTTTTTATTTTTAAACGGGAACATCTCTTCTGGCTTTCGATCCCTTTATCACAGAAGGAACAAAAGCCACAAAAGACATCTTTTCACTATACTTCTTCATGATAAATCTGAAGATTTACCTCAAACATCCTACTAGGGCGATATGCTTTCTTTACTTGCTCCACCTCTCTAATAAAATGCCTCTCTTCCAAAATTTCCATTGAAGGTTCCATTTCTTTAGCTCTCTTAAATTTGTTTTTGTGAGCATAGTGACAGTCCCGAAAAGTAAAAAACTCCCATCTATTGCGTTTTACCCAATCTAAAATCACTCGAGCTCCATCCAATGCTGGATCAGCACCCATCAAATCAAACGCTATCAAAGCATGTTCACTTAAGACATGACCCAGTTTAATAGCCTTTTTCATATCCTCTCTATTGATCTCTATGACTTGGGGGTCATATTGTGAATGTCGTGCAACATGTATCAAGCCAGCGATTCTAGCAATGGCTCCTGCCAGTTTCGCACTCCAATCGCGCATGTGAGCAAAAAGCCCTCCATCGGACATTCTTATTTCTATAGACAAAGCATAGAGATGCCAATCCTCATAAGCCTCTTCTGAAAGTCTTATAACGAAAGGGGTTTTGTTTTCTTTTTGAGCTAAAATTGCAGAAATGACTTCGAAAAACTTTTGCTTTACATAACTTGTCATGCTTTTTGTTAATAAACTTCTTGAACCCAAATTAGATACAGGAACCGCATAAAGAAATCGCCCCAATAGCCCACGTCCTCTAAACGTAGGATTTTTAGTTAAACCTTTAAGAACATCTGGTTGAGGAGTGAGTCCTAAAGTTAAAGCGGGTTTCTCTAAAAAAACAGGAGGGCGGCTTCCTCTATTAACTCTGACCGAGCTACCCGCATGCCCCTGCAAAAAGATATCCAAATTAGGAATCCCTCCAGAATATCTTCCTTCAAGAATATCAAAAATTCCTGCTTCATCACTTAACAGTGCCATTTTTTCCTTATTAGCAGCCATGATAGTTCCTAAGTTTTCAGGTGTTACATCTGTCGTCCAAATCTGAGGAAACGAAGGAACTTCAACGATCTTGGACTCCAATAGATTAATTTCTTCTTGAGCCCCTTTAGAACTCTCACTGGAAACAGATAATTTTCGTCTTAACTCTTTAACCCGAGCTTCTAGTGACTTGTTTTCAGAAACTAATCTATTAATTTCTGGCTCTAGCTCCTGTTTTCTTTGCTTTTCCCATTCAACTAGAGGAATTGTAACAGCTCCTAAAACAGCAGACTTTCGACTTCCTGGAGGAAGAGCTACGCACGTCCAAATATTTAAAGGCTCTTGATAATCTGATTTAATTTCGACCTTGTATTTCCCTTGCACAGCAGTTGCTAAAACCGCTAGAACGACCATAGAAGCTAACTCTATTGGGGTCTCGGTGGCTATAGACAGTTCGCTAATAAATGCCTGTATTTCTTCTGGAAAAATATTATCGGGAAATACGGGAACTTTAAAAGCCCCTAATGGAATAGGGGCTTGCCAATCATTTCGAGGAGTGATCATATTTCACTCCTTATGCTATAATTATGCTCAGATGTTTGAGGCGCAGAACCTTCTAACGAATTCTGAACCAACGGGGAAGCCCTAACCTCTCCGTTGGTCTTTTTAAGAAAATCTCGAACCTTTTCTTTCTCTTTGTTATCCAGCCAGTAGTAACCTGGATGACAAATCACGCCATCTCTATCTTGGACAGCAATAAAATCAGTTTGAATGTTCCATCCCTGCCGACGCAGGGAAAATGTTATCTGTGCGGGATTAAGAGCTCCTATGCTTTTTCTAAGGTCCCTTACAAAAACCTTATCATGTTCTAAAAGTTCTCTGAGAAGTCTTATTTGTCGAGGGCTCATTATTTACCTCCTTTTTGACTTTGCTCTCTTACCCATTCTTCAAAAGCCGTCTCTTCCAGAACCAACTTTCTCCCTATACGGAAAATTACAGAACGGAAACCATTTGAATTTGAATCAAATATAAGATGCCTAATAGCCGAAGGGCTAAAAGCTGGATGCCTTTCAGATAATTGTGTTACTGAAAGATACTTTTTCATACTTTCTATGTTTCTAGGTGTCATAGCAACTCCTTTGGTTTTGCTTGAAAACACCGGTTATTTTAAAAAAGAAAATGATTGAGGTGGTGGGGACAGAAACAGAATCTTTGGGCACTCCAAGTCCCCAATTTCTCCTCTATGGAGTTAGAAAATTGGGGAAATAGGAAAGGAAAGCAAAATAAGCGCAGCCCCCAATTTCAAGAGACTATATTCATGCCTTTGATTGTTTAATCTGTTTGAAAAATTGATGCTCGATGTATTCACGAACTGTATCTTGAGCCTTTGCCATATCGGCTCCCTCGGCAACAGCGCAGTTCTGTAAAAATTTCTTCACAAGATTCGAAGCGTAAATCTTAGATATTTCAATCTTCGGATTTGCTCTTTTTTCAGATTGAGCAAATACATTGCATCCTAAAGAAGCTAAAACAGATGGAGACAAATTGTCATAATCTATCTTTTTAACATCGAGAATTGTAGCTAATTTTGGGTCCCATACAGGCACCTTTTCTTTCATGAAACTAGGTAACGACAAGTTTTGACTCATGGAAAATTTAACGTACTCTTCTTTACTAATCAGCTCATCTTTAGGCCTGTTTACATTTTTATCCTTGTGATCTTTCGCCAAAAACCCATCAGTTAAGCCACAGCAACAGTAATCGACCATATCAACAAATGTTTTAAATTCTAGTAATTTTGGATGGATATTCAAGCGGCTAAAAAACTCATGCAAATCAACCTGAGGGTTACTTCTCCGTTCGGTCGAAAGAGTTATCACTAACTGCTGTAGATAGGATTGGATAAAGCTATAGCCTGCATCGGGTTGATTTCCCGTAACGGATAGGAATCTAAGACTTGATCTATAAGTCTGCAAAGAAAAAAACAAAAATGGATTCACCTCATAGTGAGCAAGTATAATTTCTTGCAGACGCAAATTTGAAGAACGCTTAATACGTTCCTTAGAAGATTCATCCATAGGGAAAAGCTCTCTATAAAGAGCTAATATCTTGTTATTATTATCAAGACAGTACTCCATTTCAATTTCCCCCAAAAATTTTCTCGTTCATTTTTTCAATTACTCCTGCAGTATGAGTTTCTGACAAATGAGCATAACGTTTAACCATTTGCAGAGTTCTATGACCTAAAATTTCCGCAATCTCTGCCAAAGAAGCTCCGTTCATAGCAAGATATGAAGCGCAGCTGTGTCTAAGATCATGAAAGTGAAAATCTGTAATTTCCGCTTTTTTCAGAGCTGTTTCCCACGAACCTCGAAAATTAAGAGGCTTTTGTGGCTTTTGTCCTCTTTGTGACGGGAAAAGCAAAACAGTATCAATTCGTCTTTTCGATTCATGCTGTATGAGCAAATCAAGAGCATGGCCAGCTAATGAAACAACTCTTCGGTCTCCATTTTTAGTCTCGTGAAGAATGATTCGCTTCCTTGTTAAATCAACATCACTCCAAGTTAAATTCATAATTTCGGAGTAACGCATACCTGTAGATAAAGCAAGGATAATTATGATGTACAAATAGGAAGTTTTACTTTCTTGACAAGCTTCGAGAAGCCTTTCTCTTTCATGCGTATCTAAAAAGCGAATCCTGCCCCTTCCCTCTTTAGGTTTAGTTACTTTTCTTAAGGGAGAATCATCTACCCATCCCCATTCCTTGCAAGCCACTGAAAAAGCGTGTGAAAGCGCTGCTAAATATCGCACAACGGTTGAAGAAGAGCGCTTAGTTCCTCTATAAGTAACTCCCTTTAAAAGAATATCTCTATACTCTGCAATCAATGCTGGAGTAATATCCGATAGAAGGTAATCCCCTAGTTGCTCTTTCCACCATGTAAGCTGAGTTTTTTGTTTCTTTCCGTCTTTCTTTTCATCAAGAATACCTTCACTTACATAACGATCAACTAAGTCTCCCAAAGTATGTTTTTTAGATTCTGAAGTCTTAAAATGACGTCCCTCTCGAATTGCGGACTCAGTCTGTTGAATCCATTTCTTAGCATCCGTTAAGCGAGAGAATGTTGCAGTTTGAGCAGGATAGCCTTTTAATCGAACTTGAACCCTGTAAGAAACTTTTCCGTCTTGAGTTTTTCGCTCTTGAATGTTTGCCATGTCGCTCTCCTTGAAAAATCAGGACATAGTACGATAAACAAGGAGAAAAGATCAACAAGGGAATGGAAATCCCTTGATAAATTAAGATAACCATCGTAAATTCACTAGCTTAAATAATACATTTCTTGAAATGGCACAAAAAAAGCACATTAAAGAAAATTTAGCGAACCTTCCCCAAGGAGGAAAATGAAGATTAACGCAAGCATTACAGCCAATTACTTCCTCAAAAAAGCAAGAGAAGAAAAGATATGCATCACTCTAATGAAACTTCTTAAGCTTGTCTATATTGCTCATGGGTGGACATTAGTAATGCTCGACAAAAGCATACTTGACGATGAAGAAAATGTAGAAGCTTGGAAATTTGGCCCTGTCATTCCTTCCCTTTACCATGAATTCAAACATTTCGGAAATACTCCTATAGAAGACTGGTCTCAAACAACCATCGAACAAACAGATAATAGCTTCGAATTAAAAACTATCTTTCTAGAAAAAGAAGAAATCACTGACAGAGAAAAACTACTAGAAATCTATAAAGCCGTTTGGGAATCCTATAAGGAGTATTCAGCTTGGGGTTTAAGCCAAACAACTCACGAAGCCAACACCCCATGGCAACAAACTTACCAAGAAGACAAAAAATTCCTGCCAATCCCAAATGATTTAACAAAAAGCTACTACAAGAACTATCTAGAAAAACTCGCGAGCGGTCATGAGTAAAGAACTTACAGATTTTCTAAAAAAAATAGTTCCTGCAATAAAACAAGAAGGAAGAGAAAAAGGCTTAACAAAAAAGGAAGCCGACCAAAGAAAAAACCTTCATTGGGACGACCTATACTCATACATCGTCCGCTTCGTTGGCTTTATACTCGTTATAGCTATCCTATGGATTCTGTATATGATCATCATCTTTTCAGTTCATTTATGGGAAGACTACACAGAACTAAAAACAACTTTAGAAAGCACGATCAAATACATCGCCGCAGGCCTAGCTACTCTAGGAACTCAGTCTTTATTAGAAAAACTCAGACCACCTAAAGAATAAAAAAAATCTAGACCATCTTTAAAAGCTCTTATGAAAGCACTATAAAGCTTTAAATACATATTTTTTATGACCACTTCTCGATTTAATTCTCTCTATCCGCAGCTTCTAGACTGTCAATGTCAAGATTACAAATCAATTTTAGATTACGATTGATCTTTTCAATGCCCCAATCCCACCAAGCTATTTTTTGCAAACGCGCAATCGTTTCATCATCAAAACGCATCTTCACAACTTTCGCAGGATTACCAGCTACAATAGCGTATGCGGGCACATCTTTAACGACCACTGCCCGAGCCGCAAAATGGCACCATTACCGATAGTGACTCCATTTTTTACTAAAGAGTCATAACCAAACCAGACATCATTTCCAACAACAATATCCCCTTTTACAGGCAAATCATATACGTTAAAAGCGCTTTCCCATCCTTGTCCGAATATAGGAAAGGGATATGTACTAATAGCATCAAGCTTGTGATCGCCCGTCATAATAAATCGTGTTTCCGCTGCAATTGCACAGAATTTACCGATGATCAGCTTGACTTTTGAGAAGTTATAGTTGTAAAGGACATTGTATTCTTCAAATTTATCAGGACCGTATCGACGATCATCAAAATACGTATAGTCCCCAACAATGATATTACTCGCCTTGACAAAAGGCTTTAAAAAAACAAGTTTAGTATCATCCTTCAAAGGATAAATACTTTTCGGGTCTGGACCTGTCATATTATAACTTACCCCCACATTTAATTACTTTTTCTCCTCATATTCAACTTTATCACAAAATGCAGTTTAGAGCTATTTGGAGAGATTTTAACATAAACCCCTTCAATCTTCTGAAGCGGATCTATCCTGGTTTGTCATTTGAAAGTGTGCCATGAGTGTGCTATTTGCATTTTGAATGCAGTTTTTTTGCGGCACATTTTAAAGGTGAATTTGTCTATGAAAAATGGGGGCGGCTGGACTCGAACCAGCGAATCCCGAAGGAGAGGGATTTACAGTCCCTTGCAATTGCCGCTATGCGACACCCCCATAAGAAATTGCTGGAGAAAGGAATTGAACCCTCAACCGTCCGATTACAAGTCGGGTGCTCTACCAATTGAGCTACTCCAGCAAAGAAAACAAAGTTATAACAAAAGAGTTTTTTTCTTACAACATTTTTTGATTTTTTTCTTGCACATTTGTGTTTTTCCTAAATAACGACGATGTTTTTTCTTCTATTAGGCTTATCGCAGTTTGCACTTCTATATTTTTAATGCTAGCTTTAGCTTCGCAACATTTTTTAAATTTCTTTCCAGACCCGCACGAACACGCATCATTTCTATTTATTTTCTGCATAGATACCTCGAGTAAAATAATTAGGCAAATTCTCTTCAAAACAGTATACTTCCCCTTTATTATACGAAATTCACCTTATGAATCTTGAAAAATTAAAACTTACCATTCCAATTGCAGCTCCTCCTTGGACAAAACTTGGAAAAAGACTAGAAAGTCTCTGCAGAAAAGCCCTCTACGAATTTTCTCTTCTAGAAGGCGTTGAAAAAGTAGGGGTTGCTCTCAGCGGAGGCAAAGATAGTCTCTCCCTTCTTTATCTATTAAAAGCTATCTCCGGGCGCGGATTCCAACCCTTTTCCTTGCATGCTTTCCATGTAAATGGCGAGTTTTCTTGTGGATCAGGAGTAACAGGATCTTTTCTTAAACAAATTTGTAATGAACTATCTGTTCCACTAACCATTTGTGAAACAACTCAAAAAAGAGAAGATCTAGCTTGTTACAGCTGCTCTCGATTGCGAAGAACCCTCATTTTTAATGCCGCAAAAAAAGAAGGCATTACCACAATTGCCTTTGGACACCATCGAGATGATAGCATTCAAACATTGCTTATGAATCTTTTCCATAAAGCCGAATTTGCAGCAAACCTCCCTAAAGTTCCTATGTATGATTATGGAATAACCATTATTCGACCTCTTATCTATGCTTCCGAACACGAAATTAAAGAATTTGCTAAACTATATGGATTTTCTAGAGTAACCTGCCAATGCCCTGTTGGACAAAATTCTATGAGAAAAAAAACAGAACATCTCCTCTCTTTTATAGAGGAAACATTCCCAAACCTAAGAGAAAATCTATCTCAAGCAAGCTTTACTTACGCCTCAGACAAGGCTCTTAAAAGAAAATGATTGGATAAAAATGTTTTTTTTGGCTTGATGAGCTTAAACAACATCATTAAAGACTAACCCATTGCTTAAAAAATGATCGGACTTGAACTTTTATCTATAGTTATTTATTTTATCATACTTCTTTCTATTGGAGTTTTATCCTACCGAGGACACAGCTCTGCTACCGATTTTATTATCGGAGGAAGATCTTTAAATTATTGGTTAACAGCCTTAGCCGCTCATGCGAGTGATATGAGCAGCTGGATTTTTATGGGATACCCCGCAGTCATCTTTACTGGTGGGTTATTTCAAAGTTGGGCTGCCATCGGACTGATCGCTTTTATGTTTTTAAATTGGCAGCTCATTGCCCCTAAAATCCGAGTAGCCACAGAGCAATACAATAGCCTTACTTTTTCTTCTTACTTCGAAAGTCGCCTAGCTGACACATCCGGTACAATTCGGATATTTACTGCCCTCATGTCGTTATTCTTCTATACTATCTATATTTCCGCCGCTTTAGTAGGCCTTGGCATTTTATTGGAAATCCTGTTCAATACAAATTATGATTTAGGAATCCTCATCGGCATTTTTATTGTTATTCCTTATGTCTTTATCGGCGGATACCACACGTTAGCCTGGATCGACTTATTTCAAGGAGTATTCCTTTTAATAGTCCTCGCTATCGTCTCCCTATTCCTTTTATCTCAAGTAGGGGGATCTTCTGCAATATCCCTAGCTTTAACACAAAAAAACCTCACATCCAGCCTTTTCCCAGACTTTTCCAGCCACACCTTTAAAGAAATATTTTATATGTTTACTGGGTGGGGCATCGGATATTTTGGACAACCTCACATTATCACAAAATTCATGGGAATTAAAAACGTTCATGAGATCCCAAAGTCCAAATGGATCGGAATGTCTTGGATGGTCATATCTCTTTCTGCCGCTACTTTAGTAGGTCTTGTAGGAGTTGCTCATTTTACTCAAGGACTTGCGCAGCCTGAACTCGTGTTTATTAAAATTGTTAAAGAAAGCTTTAGCCCTTTCTTAATTGGATTTATTCTCTGTGCCGTTTTAGCAGCCACAATCAATGCGATGAGTTCTCAGGTTTTAGTGTTATCTTCGAACTTAACAGAAGACTTTTATAAAAAGTTGATTCACCCAAAAGCCTCCTCAAAAGAGCTACTCATAGTCTCCAGAGCCGGAGTCATTCTTGTAACAATGATCGCTTACTTGATTGCTTATGTAAAACCTGTCTCTATCTACACTCTTGTTCTTTATGCATGGTCAGGCCTTGGCGCCTCATTCGGCCCGTTACTACTATTGTCTTTATATTCAAAAAAAATCAATAAATATGGAGCTTGGACAGGAATTCTACTTGGCGGTGGAATTGCAGCAGTATGGCCCTATATTAACGAATACTACAAACAAGACATCCCTTCTATGATACCAGCTTTTTCCATTAGCTTTTTATCTATCCTTATAGTTTCCTATTGCACACAAAAAGAAAAAAAATATACCGAATCAGACTCAGAAAACAATGAATACACCAACTAGGAAAATTATGATAGATCCATTGAGAAAACCAACCGTCTTGCTAACTAATGACGATGGCATTCATGCTCCTGGACTTAAACATCTATGGAATTCTTTAAAAGACCATTGTGATCTATATATTTGTGCTCCTGCTACAGAAAAATCAGGGGTTGGACTTTCTGTAACCTTAAGAGAACCTCTTCACATTTCCCCTGTCAAATGGGAAGATGACACCCCTGCTTGGCAAGTTACAGGAACCCCTGCTGACTGCGTTCGAATGGCTACTAATATTATCTTAAAAAGGCATCCTGATTTAATCGTATCCGGTATCAATAAAGGAGCCAATTCTGGACGTAATGTTCTCTACAGCGGAACTGTAGGAGGTGTTATTGACGGAGCCTTAAGAGGCATTCCAGGTATAGCTCTTTCTTGTGAGGATTTTTATAATCCAAACTATAATCACTTTGAACCTCACGTCATATCTTTAGTAGATTACCTCTTGGCTCATCCACTTGCTCAAGGGACTTTTTTAAATGTCAACTTCCCCTCTATTTATGAGGCCGCTCACCTAGGACTTCGCTTTGCTAGACAAGGACTTGGCTATTATAAAGAAAACCCAACCCAAGGAAGCCATCCAGACGGCTGGAATTACTATTGGATGGGTGGAGTTTGGTCTGAAGAAGACGAGCACGAGGAAAGTGATGTAAGACTCCTTCGAGAAGGATACATCACAGTCGTTCCTGTTTACGTACAAGACTTAACAGATTTAAAAGTTTTTCATGATCGGAAAGAACATTTCAAAAATCTATTTCAACCGAATAATTGATTGTTGCCTTTCTATCATTTTCTCCTTAGCATCTAATCTTAGCATAGCTTCTCTTTGAGATCTCTCTACACATTCCCGCCCCCCTTCTATGTCATAAATTCTTTTTAACTCTTCTATTAGAGAAAGATTTAACGTAGCGTTAATATTTTGAAAAGGAGACTCTACCTCTGGATTTCTTTGCTGAAAAACTCTAGCCTGAATGATAAGTTCAACTAATTTTTCAAAGTCCTTTTTCAGTATCGGTTCCATTCGGCTCAAGTCTTCCCTGTCTTCAATTTTCCTTAAATCTTGAAGTAAAAAGCGCATAACAGAACTCCCCTCACATTGAAAATCCTCTAACGTAGTGGGTTGACAACCACAAACTACAAAAGCAGTAAAAAGAAAAAATAATTTATACATAAAAAACAGATCTCACCTTTATTTCTATTTCTCTATATACTCTAAAGCCTCTCTACATTCTTAAAAAAGGAAATTTGTTTCATGACTTCTCTTCTTCCTAAAGATTCTCATGGTTGCCCTTATCTTTTCCTTGCTCCTATGGAAGGAGTGGGAGATAAAACTTTCAGAAAATCAATGGCTTATGTTGGAGGAATGGATGAGGCTGTAACCGAATTTATCAGCGTTCCTAAAGAAGCTCACGTAGAAAGCCTTGCCAAAGTCTATGAAGCTCAAGAATTAAACCCTATTCCACTAGCAGCACAAATTATGGGACCCGACCCTCAGCTCATGGCAGCTATGGCCGTAGAGCTCGCTAAAAGGGGAGCTCCACGCATCGACATTAACTGTGGATGTCCTTCTAACACTGTCACTGGACGCGGAGCAGGTTCTAGTCTTTTAAAAAACCCAGATTATCTATATGAAGTAGCAAAAGCCGTAGCGAACTCTGTAACTGTCCCTGTTACCGTTAAAATGAGGTCTGGATATGAAGACACATCTCTTTTCAAAGAAAACCTTAAAGCTGCGGAAGAAAGCGGCGCTCGATTTATTACTCTTCACCCTAGAACAAAAATAGAAGGGTATACTCCTCCTGCAAGATGGGACCTTATCGCACTTGCCAAAGAACTTGTGAAAATCCCCGTTGTAGGCAACGGGGACATTTTAAATATAGAAAATGCTCTTCACGTTCTTTCCTATACAAAATGTGATGCTCTTATGATCGGACGAGGCGCTATTATGAATCCCTTTATATTCCTTCAAATCCGGTTGCATTTCCAGAAAAAAATTCACAATTCTTCTTGGGAGTCTTTAGAGGCTTACCTACGATTTTACTTTCTTAACATCCCTAAAGGGATCCCTGAAAAAACAAAAGTCAATAAACTAAAGCAACTCGTAGGGTTTATCTGTAAATCGACAGCGACTCTTAGTTTACAAAGACAGTCTATTTTAACCATTCAAAATACAGATAGCACCTCTTTTTTAGAAGAAATTCTTCCTATTTTAAAAAGGAACTTTTAGTAAAGGAACTTAATTTCTTTCTTGAAACGGCTGAAAGCCCCCACCTAAAGCTTTATAAAGGACTATAAGATCTATTAAAACATCTCTTTTAACCTCTAACTCCAATTCTAAAGTATTATTGAGCTTCTTTTCACTTTGAATTCGGTCCACTCCATTGATATACCCTTGAATATACTGCTGCGTCGTAATATCACAAGCTTCTGTGTCTTTTTGCGTTGCAATATTCAATTCTTTATAAGAATTCAAGTCCCCTTGATATTTAGAAAGAGCCCCTTCGGTTTCTTCCAAAGCGTCCAAAACTATTTGTTGATAGTGTTGAGCGGCAGCGACAGCTTGAGCCTCACTTACTCGAAGATTTCCAATTAAACGTCCCCCTTGGAAGAGAGGCATATTAACATCCCCACCAATTGACCAAGTTTTGCTCATCCCTGTAAATAAATTAACAAGTTTAAGCGATTGAAACCCCAAATCCCCACTTAAAGTAAATACAGGGAAGAAAGCAGCTATTGCAACTCCTACATTCGAGGTGGCGGCTGAAAGCAATCTCTCAGCTTTTCCTATATCAGGGCGCCTCCTAATTAGATCAGACCTCATTCCTACAGCTATTTGATCTGGAATGTTTGGCATTGGTTGAATGGGAAGAAGATCTGAGAGTAGATGCTCTGGAAGCTCCCCAATTAAAATAGAAATCGCATAAATAGACTGATAAATCTTAGCATAGCTAAGGGGTAACTCTGAACGTGCAACGGCAAGATCTGATTCTACACTAATCAAGTCTAGTGCTTTCGAAAAACCAGAGCTTCTCCTTTTCTCTTCGATGATTAAATGCTCTTCAAATAATCTAATAGTATGCTCTAGTAATTTTCCCATTTGTTGAGCGCTGCGAAGTTCCATATAGTTGATTGCAATTTCTGCAAAGACAGAAATTAAAACCTTATTTCTTTCATCTTCAGAGCTCCCAATAAGAGCCTCTTTTATTTCTATTTCCTTACGAACCTTTCCAAAAAGGTCTATTTCCCATCCCACATCTACTAATACGTTATAAAGGCTTTGCATTTGAGGAAACTGCAACTGAAAAGGAAGTCCTGTAATAGCACTTACTCCTTGAACTAATGAAGGTCCAGCCAAAACAGGTCCATTTTTACTAAAGTATGTTTTTGACCCATCAAAATCGAGTAAAAGTTGAGGAAATAGTTGAGACGCTGTTACTTTTTTTAAAGCTCGTGCCTGCTTAATATTTGCCTCCGCAATTAAAACCGAATGATTGCAAACTGCTGCTTTTTCAATATATTTCGTTAGAAGTTCTTCTTTAAAAACCTCCCACCAAGAAGTAGACGCCTCTACCCGACAAAAATCACTTTTTTCTATATCGAGCAAAGTCCACTGATCTGAAAGAGAAATTTCTGGAGGCTTATATTTAGGCCCCACACTACATCCTACAAGACATACACATATGACTCCAAGAATCCCACGTTGTTTCATTGTATTTTCCTCCTAAAATATAAAGCTGCTGTGGGGAATGTAAAGCATGCAATAAGCCCCATTGGCCATAGGTTTTCAAAAACCATGTATGCTGGCATTGCTTTAAGGAAAATCCCTTTAGATATGACAAGCATATATCTAAGAGGAATTCCATAAGAAATCCATTGCAACCATGAAGGCATATTTTCTATAGGGGTTGCAAAACCAGAAAGTAAAATAGAGGGAACCATAAAAACAAAAGTTCCAAGCATAGCCTGCTGTTGAGTAGATGAGATGGATGAAATAAAAAGCCCCACCCCGCTTATAGAACAAATAAAAACAAAGAGACTTAAAAGAAAAAGAAAAATGGAACCTGTAAAAGGAACAAGAAAGAAAAAGACGCCGATAAGTAGCATTAATACCCCTTCTAAAACTCCTACCAAAATTCCAGCAGACACCTTTCCTAACAAAATCTCGAACGGTAACAGAGGAGAAACTAATAACTGATCAAAGGTCCCAAGCTCTCTTTCTCTTGCAACAGAAATCGATGTAATAACTAAACATGTTACCATAGCCAATATAGCAACTAGAGATGGAATATTAAACCAATAATATAAAAGATTCGGGTTAAAAAAGTTCCTTGTAATTAATGCGGTATTTTGGATGTAATCTTGACTTGAAATCATTATCTCATTATTATAATTAGAAACAATTGTTCCTACATATCCCATTACAACCTGCGCTGTATTAGATTTACGACCATCTAAAATTAGTGAAATTTTAGCTTCTTTTTGCGCCTCTAGATTTCTTGAAAATGTAGAGTCAATATAAAGAACTATCAACCCTCTTTGAGTATCTATATATCTGGCTATTTCTTTTTCACTTTGCAAATACTCTATATTTTGAAAGGTCGGAGAACCTTTAAATCTTTGAACTAATTCAAAACTTTTTTCTCCATTATCTAGATTAAGAACTCCCATAGACACATTCTTTACATCCAAAGTCGCAGCATACGTAAAAATTAGTAGTTGCATAAGAGGAGGAAGAATCAATGTCATACGACTTTTCGGATCTCTCCAAATACCGATAAGTTCCTTCAAGATCAAAGTGAAAATTCGTTTGATATTCAATCCAACCTCTTAACTGTCCGACGTGAAGTAATTAAAAAAAATAAAATTCCGATTAAAAGCATCGGAAGCATATTTGCCCATAAAAGAGAAGGTACATCTCCAACTAAAAAAAGAGATTGCAAACACTGCACTAAATACCTTGCAGGGATGATGTAAGTCAAGTATTGAATCCACTGTGGCATACTGGAAATTTCAAAAAGAAATCCCGACAAAATATAAGAGGGTAAAAAACCAGCTACGATTGATACTTGGTATGCCACTACCTGGTTTTTGGAAAGAGTAGAAATCATAAGACCCAGACCTAGAGCACAAAATAAAAAAACAGCAGATACTAAAGAAAGTGCCCAGAAAGAACCTCGAAATGGCAATCCAAATACTAATACAGAGACTAAAACGCAAATCCCCATCGATACCATTCCAAGAACAAAATAAGGGATGAGTTTTCCTAGCACCAGCTCTGGAATACGTATGTCTGTAGAAAAAATTGACTCCATAGTCCCCCTTTCCCACTCTCTAGCCACGACAAGTGCTGTCAAAAGCGTTCCTATCAAAGTCATAATGATTGCTAAAGATCCAGAAAGTAAAAAATACCGACTTTCTAACTCCTGATTATACCACACTCTTTGTTCTAGTTGAATAAGAGGAAGTCCTTTAAGATTATTACTTATTCTCTCTTGAATCTGGTAGTTTTGAAACGCCCCTTGAACATAGTTTTGAACAAAATTTGCCGTATTAGGCTCACTCCCATCTGCAATGACTTGAATGGGTGCTATTTTTGATTGCCTATCATTGAACTGCGAAAAATAAGCTGGGATTACTATAAAACCCCTAAGATTTCCTCGAATTAATTCTTCCATAACAGGCCTTCTGTCATGCACAATTTGCACGTCAAAATAAGGGGAATCAGTAAAGCTTTTTACTAAAGATTGTGCTTTTGGAGAAGTATCTTCCATTACAATTCCAAGTCGCAGATGATTTAAGTCTAAAGAAACACCATACCCATATAGAAAAAGAAGGAAAAGAGGAAGAACAAGACATATTAAAAAAGCACTCACATCATGCACTATTTGGTAGATCTCTTTAATAACATAGGCTCTAACCCGTCTATACATGATCATAGTCCTCTATCAACTGAATAAAGGCTTCCTCTAAAGTCGGATTTACATTTTGAGTAGTTTGAGCCCCCTTCTTTAAATTATCAGGACTGTCTACATGGATCATTTTACCTTGATAAATAAGAGCGATTCGGTCGCAGTATTCTGCCTCATCCATGAAATGCGTGGTGATCATTACAGTAACCCCCTTTTCAACAAGGGCATTAATATGACTCCAAAATTCCCTACGCATAATTGGATCAACCCCAGAGGTTGGCTCATCGAGAAAAAGAATTTCTGGCTGGTGCATTGTTGCACAAGCCAATGAGAGTCGTTGCTTAAAGCCTAAAGGAAGTATCTCTGCTGAAGTTGAAAGATAAGGCTCTAACAAGAACATTTCTATCATCTCGTCTATTGCATTCATTTTTTTCTTTCCCTGCATATTATAAATTCCTGCAAAAAAATCTAAATTTTGACGAACACTTATATTTCCGTAGAGTGAAAATTTTTGCGCCATATACCCAATATGCTGACGCACTGTTGCTGGACTTTTCTTCAAATCGACCCCAAGAACAAAAGCTTTTCCACTAGTTGGTGTAAGCAGCCCGCATAGCATCTTAAATGTCGTTGATTTACCAGCTCCATTTGGGCCTAAAAGGCCGAAGACTTCCCCTCTTTTTATTTTACACGAAATTGAATCTACAGCCGTAAACGCATTAAATTTTTTAGTTAAATTTTCTATTTCGATTAATGGTTCATCTAAATCTAAAGAACTCCGATCTGGAATTAACAAGGAAAACTTAGATCCATGCTTTGGACCTCCCCCTAAAACATCAATAAAAGCATCTTCAAGTCTTGGAGTCACCTCTTCAAAAGACAGCCCTAAACTTTTTCTTTCCATCCAAGTGGCTACATTTATTTTCTCATCTAAAAGAACCCTGATCTCTTTGCCTTGAATAACCGCATCGACTACATCTTCTTCTTCTATTAATTTCTTTAAAATAGCCCTGTGATTTTCTGTAGCCCCCTTCGTCAATAAAGTGCGTCGACTTACTCTCCCTACAAACGCACTTGGCTCTCCAAAAAAAAGAACTTCTCCTTCATTCATTAAAAGAATTTCATCACACTTTTCCGCTTCATCTAAATAGGCAGTGCTCCAAATTACAGAAATCCCCTCTTTGGTCAGATCTTGAACCATTTTCCAGAGCTCTTTTCGAGAAAGAGGATCTACCCCAACACTTGGTTCGTCGAGAAGCAGCAGTGCTGGTTTCCTCAAAAGCGCACAAGCAAGCCCTAATTTCTGTTTCATTCCACCAGACAAATCTCGTGCAAGTCGAGTTGTAAAAGGGCCTAGCCGAGTGAATTGCAATAACTTTGCAAATATATTTTCTTTTTCTTTCTTTTCACATCCTTGCAAATCAAAATATAGGGTTAAATTTTGAAGAACAGTAAGTTCCTCATAAAGACCGAATTTTTGAGGCATATATCCGGTGATTGCATGGATTTTCTCTGACTCTTTTACAGTATCTTTTCCATGAATTTTAATAGATCCTTTAGAAGGCAGCAATAAAGACCCCATTAAACGGATAAGAGTTGTTTTACCAGCCCCATCAGGACCTACCAAACCAATCATTTTACCTTGAGGAATCGACGCTGTAATATTAGAAAGAGCTGGCTTCGATGAGGAAGGAAAAGACTTATAAAGACCTTGGATTTCAATGAATGGATTCATTTAAATTGCCGGCTTTAACTTAACCGTAACAGGCATCCCTTGCTTCAACAGAAAGTCTGGATTTTCTACATATATCCTCAGTCTGTACACAAGGTCTGTTCTTAAATCAGTTGTTTGTACAGTTTTAGGAGTAAATTCGGCAACTGGAGAAATAAAACCAACCTTGCCTAGATAACTTTTCCCAGCTTTTGTATCTGTAAAAACCTCAGCTTCCATTCCAAACGTGACGAGACCAAGCTGTGGCTCATTTACATATGCTCTAACCCAAACAGGAGACAGAATAGAAAGCGTATAAACAGGATCCGATGCTTTAACGGTAGAACCCGGTTCTTTGATTCTTGTTAAAACAATAGCATCTATTGGAGCAAACGCTTCTGTATAGGATAGATTATCCTCTACCACCTTTAAATTCGCTCTAGCAGCTGTAAGATTAGCTTCTAACTCTCGACATGTTGCTGTAGTATCATCCAAATCTTCTTGGGAGACACCTCCAATAGGCTCTAAAATTTGACGTCTATTAGAGAGGATTTTTGCATTCTCCCATTTAATCAATACAGCATTTACATCGGCTCTAGCTTTTTCCACTTCAGAATCATAAGGATTTCTTTCAAGTTCTGCCAGCTTCATCCCTTTAGACACTATATCTCCTTCTTCAAAAAAAAGAGTTTTAACAAGCCCTGAAACTCGAAATCCTATATCAACTTCTCTAACATCTACATTTCCATATAAAACAAGCCTTGAATCTTTTGAATCTTTATGAAAAAAACAGAAAAAAATAAAAAAAATAAACAACAAAAAAAACACAGAAAATGAAACTCTCTTTACGACTATTTTCATAGTAAGCCCTCTCGCTATTTTATATAGAGATAGTCAGAAAAATGCACAAGGAGGATTCATAATTTTTAAAAAAAATAAAAAAACACTTGTGGAAAATTCAAGAGATTAGTAAAGTATACACTTCGTTTTAATGCAATTATGGGTGCATAGCTCAGTTGGTAGAGCGCCTGTCTTACACACAGGTGGTCATAGGTTCGAGTCCTGTTGTACCCATTATCTTTTTTTTGCGGGAGTAGTTCAATTGGTTAGAGCACTGCCCTGTCACGGCAGAAGTTGCGGGTTCGAGTCCCGTCTCCCGCGCATTTTTAATAGAATGCGCGTTTCCCCTTTACAATTTATATCAAAGTTCTTATTTTATAGAAAAACAAATTACATAGAGCTCTGAATCATGGCAGCACGTACTAAATCTAAAACATTCTTACATCACAGCTTAAGCTTTCTATGGATGGCTTTAGGCGCTTTTTTAGCTGCACTCTCTTTAAAAATGTTTTTACAACCCAACGACCTCATTGACGGAGGGATTGTTGGGATTGCAATGATTTTAGCTCGAGTTTACGATAATTCCTATCTAGCTTATTTTTTAATTCTCTTAAACCTTCCTTTTATTTGCCTTGCTTTTTTCTATATCCGACGAACCTTTGTTATTTACATGTCACTCGCGGTCTTGCTCTTTGCAGGATGCCTATACTTATTAAAAGGAATAGCCCCCTTCGTCGGAGACTCGTTAGAAGTTATCTTTTTTGGTGGCGCTCTACTTGGAATAGGAACAGGCCTTATCATTCGTTATGGCGGTTGTTTAGACGGAACCGAAATTCTAGCTATCTTAATAAACAAAAAGAAAGGCTTCACTGTTGGATCCATTATTCTTGTTTTTAACTTTTTCATCTTCGGAGCTTATGGCTGGGTTTTTCAAGATTGGCATATTGCATTAAAATCCCTAATGATGTTCGTTATCGCTTTTAAAATGATGGATATGGTGATGGCCGGCCTCAACGAACTTAAATCCGTTTTAATCATTTCATCCAACCCAAAACTCTTATCTGATGCGATCATGTCCCAAATGGGATTAGGACTAACAATCCTACACGGAAAAGGCGGGTTTTCCGGCAACTCTAAAGATATTTTATTTGTTATTGTTGAAAGACTCGATCTTTCCGATCTTAAAGACCTCGTCTTAAGAGAAGACTCTAGCGCATTTATGGCCATTGAAAACTTACACGAGGTCGTCCACGGCCACCAAGCCCACATCCCTTACAAGAAAAAAACCCGATCTCGCATTGCGAATTAAAAAATCACGCAGTAGATTTTTTAATTATATTTAAATTAAATCAATCTCTCACCATTCTATTCTTACAGAAAATTGATCCTTGCATAAATCAAACATCTACGAGTTTTTCATGTCTTTAAAAAAAATAACCCTAGCGTTAGTTAGCTTGAGCATCCCCCTTTCCTCTCAAGCAATTAAACCTTCTATGCCGCTAGATTCTAAGATCTGGATAGACAGAAGCAATAGACTCGTTGGATCTGCCACTGTTAAATCTCTAGGTTCTCTTGGATACAACAATCTTATACTCAAAAGCCATACAGAACTAGATCTATGCAACGAAACCGCTGTTCAGTCCTTTTATTCTATAGAGCAACCAGACTATGTTTTTATGGCAGCAGCTCACGTTGGCGGTATCTTAGCAAATCAATCTTTTTCAGCAGATTTCATCTACAACAACTTAGCAATTCAAAATAATGTCATCCACGGAGCATATCTAGCTAAGGTAAAAAAGCTACTTTTTTTAGGATCTTGCTGCATATATCCTAAAAACTGTCCACAACCCATTAAAGAAAGCTATCTTTTGACTAGTCCTCTTGAATTAACCAATGAAGCATACGCCCTTATTCGTAAATTTATAGAAGCTAAAGATGCAGGAGAATCAGAAGTTGTCATTTGGGAATCCGGAACACCTAGCCGTGAGTTTTTATTTGTTGATGATTTAGCTGAGGCCGCTATTTGGGCTATGAACCACTATGAAGAAAATGAGTGGCTCAATGTTGGCTCAGGAAAAGATGTGACCATCTACGAACTCGCCACGTTAATCTCTCAACTTGTCGAATATAAAGGAAATATAGTCTTTGACTCTTCTAAACCAGATGGCACTCATCGTAAACTCTTAGATGTTTCAAAAATCCAAAACTTAGGGGGGGAGGAATCTACAACTTCTCTATCTGATGGGCTCGCAAAAACCATTCAATGCTATCAAAAAAAACTCAACAATACAAACCAGCAAAAATAAAGGTATCCCATGTTATTAAAAAAAATAGCAATAACACTGCTTACATTATCTCTTCCTCTCTGCTCCCAAGAAATACCCTCTGAAATCCCCTGCAAAAAAGCCTTAATTTTCGGAGTGACAGGACAAGATGGAGCTTACCTTACAGAACTTCTTTTAAATAAAAACTACGAAGTTCATGGAGTAAAAAGAAAGTCTTCCATGCTTAACACTGGACGCATTGATAAGTTTTACGAAGATCCTCAACATTCTAAAAGATTTCATCTTCATTATGGGGATCTCACCGACGCCTCAAATATCACACTTCTTCTTCAATCCATTCAACCTGATGAAGTATATAATCTAGCGGCACAAAGTCACGTAAAAGTTTCATTTGAGCTCCCAAGCTATACAAGCCAAACAAATGCACTTGGTGTTTTAAACATTTTAGAAGGAATTAGATCACTAGGTCTTACTCACAAAACCAAATTTTATCAAGCTTCAACTAGTGAACTTTTTGGACTTGTCCAAGAAATTCCTCAATCAGAAACAACCCCATTTTATCCTAGATCTCCTTATGCTGTTGCCAAGCTCTATGCCTATTGGGCTACAATCAACTATCGCGAAGCTTATGACATGTTTGCTTGCAATGGCATTTTATTTAACCACGAATCTCCCCTACGAGGAGAAACCTTCGTCACTCGAAAGATTACACAAGCAGTTTGTCGTTATGTACTGGGATTACAAGACGTCCTTTACCTAGGCAACTTAGATTCTAAAAGAGATTGGGGTTATGCTAAAGACTATGTAGAAGCTATGTGGCTCATGCTGCAACAAGATAAACCAGATGATTATGTTATAGCAACAGGTGAAACGCATTCTGTTCGTGAATTTGTCGAATTAGCCTTTAAAGAGCTTGGAGTAGACATTGAGTGGCATGAAGAAGGGGTCAATGAATATGGTACGGACACAAAAAACGGCAACGTCATTGTAAAAGTAGATTCTCGCTACTATAGACCTACTGAAGTGGAATTCCTCTTAGGAAATCCTGCAAAAGCCGCAAAAAAACTTAACTGGACACCCAAAACAAAGTTTCATGATCTTTTAAAAATCATGGTTCAAGCAGATTACGAACTCGAAAGTAAAAAAATAAATTAAAAAAACCTCAAAGACTCAAGACACCTCTTGAGTCTTTGAAATTACAATAATTTCATCCGAGTCTGTCTGATATTTGTGTAAATAGGCTCAATCATTGATTTAAAAGTTTTTTTAAAATTCTAGAAGAATGCTCTCCGCCGAGGATTAGCTTTTCTAAGAGTTCCTCAATAAAACGTTTATTTACAGTGTTGAATTTGCATACAAGAGTACGGGTTGCGAATTATTCGCCGAAAAAAGCCGCAAAAAAACTCAGCTGGGAACCTAAAATAAAGTTTCCACAACCCCTATCTTTACTATTATATTAGTTCTATGCCGGAAGATTTAGCAATTTCGTGCATGGGGGAGCAGTCTCGATTTCGTCTTCTGATTAAAATGTCTATTTTTTGCTCTCCGAATGCAGTCTCAAGAAAACATAACATTTCCAATTTTGCAACTATCACTCCGGTTTCTTTATCCGTTTCGATGTAGAGATCGATGTCTCCACCTTTTTTGCTATCATCTACACGCGATCCAAAAAGCCATATTTTAGCGGTACTTCCGAAACAATGATGTGTAATACGAATCAAAGACTCAACCTGACCTCTACTTAACCTCAAAATTACACCTATTTCTTAAGTAAAAAAGGAAAAGATTTCATATTAAAATCCAACTTTTCTTGCATGTATTGAATGACATTGTCCACAACTTCTACAAGATTTTGAGTATTAGAATATGCAATACTTAGAAACTCTGCTTTATCCTCATCTGAATCTGGATAGTCATGAGAAAATAGGTTACGAATCTGTCTCAGTAATTTCCATTCCTCAAAAGTCTTTATAATGCCTCTTTTTTCTATTTTATTGAGCGCGTCTAAATTGGATCCCGGCGCTTCTTCTTCAAGAACTAATATTGATCGGAATATTTTGCTTCCAAGGCTATCTTGCAAATCGCAATAACGGACTCGAAAAGCATCAAGCTTATCTAAATCATCCATATTTAAAGAATTTAATAAAGAACCTTTAATCGGCATGAGATTTGTAAGTCTCTCGTAAGATAACATTAATAACTTAGCAGATCGATATGCTTCATTAAAATTTTGCAAAAACAAATCAGCATTTTTTTTATCATAGACCATATAAACCCACAGGCTTTTTTCTTAAAAACCAACTATAGTCTTCCTCTGATTTACACCAAAGCAAAATTAAAAAACTTTATAATGACAAAGAATTTGTGAATTACTCACTGAGGATTGCGGTGATAGTCTGTTAGAATAAGCACATTGGTTAGTCTCATCTCTAAGGCAATATAGGCTACCTTGCTTTAACACTTATTGGGATGCTAATTCTACAAGTCGACTTCTTCAAGTTTTTTAATATAGAATAACCCAAGAATATTCCTGGGTCATTTTAACAGACTATTTTTGGGGTTCTTTAAAAGTACATCCATCTGCAATAAGCTGATCTATATACGTAATACAGTAATTATTTTCTAAAAACCGAGCATCTTGGAGCATATAAGTATGGAATGGAATTGTTGAATGAACTCCTCCAATATGAAATTCTCGAAGAGCTCTTTTAGAAATAGCTATTGCTTCAGCACGATCTTTTCCTTTTACTATGAGCTTTGCTATCATTGAGTCATAGTTAGGAGGAATTCGATATCCCGCATAACAAGCGCTATCCACTCTGACATGAGGTCCCCCAGCAGGAATATAATACTCTAAAAGCCCAGGAGACGGAGCGAAATTATTATATGGATTTTCTGCATTGACTCGAAACTGTATGACATGCCCTTTAAACTCCACATCCTTTTGCTTGAAGCTTAATTTTTCTCCCATAGCTATACGAAGTTGCTCTTTGACTAAATCAATTCCAGTTAACTCTTCAGTAACAGTATGCTCTACTTGGATTCGAGTATTGACTTCCATAAAATAAAAGTTTTTTTCTTCATCAAGTAAAAACTCTACAGTTCCTACAGAGTAATAGCCGGCAGCCTTAACAACAGCTACTGCACACTCGCCCATTTTCTTTCTCATAGCCGGGGAAAGAATCGGACTCGGTGCTTCTTCGATAAGTTTTTGTCTTCTTCTTTGAATAGTACAATCTCTTTCTCCAAGGTAAACATAATTCCCATGTTTATCTCCGATTACTTGGATTTCAATATGCCTAGGATTCACAATCATCTTTTCTAAATAAACATCAGGATTGTTAAAGCTTACTTCAGCTTCCGCTCTTGCAGCAGAAAACTGCCGTACAAATTCATCCGCATTATAAGCTATACGAATTCCTTTTCCGCCGCCGCCAGCACTAGCTTTAATGAAAATAGGAAAACCTAAACGCTTAGCCTCTTTTAAAGCTTCTTTTACATCTTCTATAACTCCATCCGACCCTGAAATTATCGGACATTTAACGCTTTTGGCTGTGGCCTTTGCCTTGGCCTTATCTCCTAAAAGAGAAATAGATGCTGGTGAAGGCCCTATAAAAGAAACTCCACAGCTTTCACAAATGGAAGCAAAATTTGCATTTTCACTTAAAAAACCATATCCTGGATGAATAGCATCTGCTCCAGTAATTTCACAAGCCGATATGATATTAGAAATTTTAAGATACGATTTCTGAGATTGAGGCTCTCCTATACAAATAGCCTCATCTGCATATAAAACATGAAGAGATTCTGCATCCGCTTGCGAATAAACTGCTACAGTCTGCAGCCCCATATCGTGACAGGCTCGAATGATCCGCACTGCAATTTCGCCTCGATTAGCTATTAATACCTTTTGCATATAATCCTATACGATTCGAAAAAGTTTTGTTCCAAATTCCACAGGATGGCCACTTTCTAAACAGACCTCTGCGATAGTACCACTTATTCCGGCTTTGACTTCGTTCATCACCTTCATAGCTTCAATAATACAAACTAATGTATTTTCTTCAATTTTGTCCCCAACTTTAACGAAAAAAGGATCTTCAGGAGAAGGAGTTGCATAAAAAGTCCCAACCATTGGGGAGGTAATCCATTTACCTTCTTGCTTACTAGTAACTTTTAACTTCGAGTCTTGCTCTTCTGCTGCAGGAAGATTATGTACATGATCCTGAGCTCTAGACATCGGATGAGGAATAAACAAAGGGGATTGCGAATGACCTTGGAACATTTGATGAGTAGGAGCTGGATTCTCATCATGCCTTTCCAATTGCAATTCATAACCTGTTTTTTCTTTCAAAGTTAACTTCTTAATGCCCGATTTTTCCATAGCGGTCATCAAATCTTTAATTTGCTTTAAGTCCACAATCTTGCTCCTCATTTTTTTTAAACTCTCTGGATATACTCATTTGTTTGAGTATCCACTTTTACAATATCACCTGATTCTACAAACATTGGAACTTCTACTTTCCCACCTGTTTCAAGAATTGCCAATTTATTGGCATTAGACACATGAGAATTACTTTCAATAGAATCCGTTTTGACGACCATCAGTTCTAAAAACTGAGGAAGTTCTATTGAAAAAATAGTTTCTCCATAAAAAACCGCTTTAACATCTGTCCCTTCTTTCAAATAGTCTACTTTATCACCGACGACTTCCGAAAGAACCAAAACTTGATCTAAGCTTCCTACATCTAAAAAAAGATAATCTTTTCCTTCTGGATAAAGAAACTCTAGCTTCCTTTCCGATAAAGAAACTTCAAGAACCGACTGATTAAGTTTAAAATTTTTCTCAATTACATCTTCTGACATCAAACTTTTCAGCTTAGTCTTCATAAATGGCACACCTTTTGCCACTGTCACTTTTACGCTAGATTCTACTCTGTAAATTTTCCCGTCGATCGATATCGTCATTCCTGGAGAAATTTGATTACTCGTCGTTGCCATATTTTCCCTTTAATCAAAACTTGCTTTATTGCTTATATTTAAAAGAACTTTCTTCAATTGAGATAAGTTCGTAATAGTAAAATCCACCCCGGCGTTCCTACTAAAAACATCAGCCCCTCTACCCCTCTTCATATGAACGGTTCTGCACCCAAGCTGCTTTGCAGGTGTTAAATCTATAGGAATGCGATCCCCACAGACAACAATCTCTTGAGGAGAGAGCTTCATCTCTTGAATTATTCCCTGATAACACTTTTTTTTATTCTTCTCTTCTAAAACAAGAATTTTACAGAAAAGAGAAGAATCAATACCAGCTTTTTTAAGCTTCCACATCTGATAGTCTGAATTTCCCACAGAAACAATCGCCATTTTATGATCATAACTAAGGTCTGAAAGAATCTCTATTGCATCTTCTGTAGGAAATACTGGAATTTCATCAGAAAAAATGTGATACACTTCTTGTATAGCTAATGGTAAAAACTTAGGATCAAATTCGTTGATTTCCATAAATTCTTCTAATGCACTTTTTGCACTTTCAGATTTCTTATCCAATCGGAGTAGGAAATCAAGCGATTCTTGAAAATCATCTAACTCTAAACCTTGCTCTACCATAAGACGAAGAGCTCTCTCTAGTTTTATCGGAGTGATACATCCTGATGTATCAATCAATGTATCGTCTAAATCAAAGATTATAAACAATTTTCATTAACTCTTGTGCTAATTTTTTAGAATCATGCCGGATTAAGCTTCTTTTAATTAAATCCACTTTATAATTTTCCTTCAACTCTCCCAAGAGAGCTGTGGCTATAATTCGAGGATCCTCTTGCAAGTCATTTTCAATTAGCTCCCCCTCTTCCTCATATCTTTTAATTAACTGTTCTGAGGGTTTTTGATTATTTACAATGATATAATTAAAAATGTCTAAGCCAATAAATTTTTCCATTTCCTGCAAGTAAGATTTTACAGTAAAACCCGTTGTTTGCCCTTTTCGGTTCATTAAATTTACTATAAATACCTTCTTAGCCGAACTATTTCTTAAAGCTTCACTCACACCTTCAACAAGAAGATTAGGAATTAAAGAAGTATAAAGCCCTCCTGGACCTAGAATCACTAGGTCAGCATTCATTATTTCGTCAATTACAAGCGGATTAGCTTCTGCATATGGTTCCAGAAAAATACTCGTATACCCTTGATCTATTTCTTCAGACAGATAAATTTCTTTTTCCCCTTCAAGAACCCTCCGATCTTTTAAAATCATCTTGAGTCGCACCTGATGAGTCGTAACCGGAATTACCTTTCCTTTGATTACTAAAATTTTCCCGACCTCTTCAATAGCTTTTTCAAAACTGCCCGTTACCTTTTCCAATGCTGACAGAAAAAGATTTCCAAAGCTATGACCTTCAAGGCCTCCGGTTTCAAAGCGATAATTCATTAATGAACGCATGATCGCAGAGGAGTTAGAAAGCGCTATCAAACACTGCCTTACATCTCCTGGAGGAAGAACCCCTAGCTCATCACGTAAAATTCCTGTACTGCCTCCATCATCTGCCATAGAAACAATTGCACTAATATCTAAATCATAATTTTTAAGACCTCGAAGAACTGTAAAATTTCCAGTTCCTCCCCCAATGACAACTACTCTTTTCACTGTTTCACCCTGAGGTTATATAGCCTTGAAATCACAAATCGCTTTCTTCATATCTTTAGATCCATAAAGATAGTTCCCAGACACAAGAACATTAGCTCCCGCTTCGATAGATTGCCGCGCCGTGTCTCCATTAACACCCCCATCCACTTGAATATCAAAAGGAGGAATAGAATCGATTGACTCGTTTTCTTTTAAGTAGTTCCCCCCCTTGCGAAGAGCAAGTTTATCACAAAGATCTCGAGTAAATTTCACTTTATCAAGTGATTCTTTAATAAATGATTGTCCACCAAATCCTGGATTTACTGTCATGATCAAAATTAAATCACATTGATTCAAATATTTAGGGATCATAGAAAGCGACGTCTCTGGGGAAAACGCTAGTCCCGCTTCTAAATTACAACGTCTGATAAAATCCAAAGTATCTGCCACATTTTCTGTTGCTTCAAAATGAAAAGTAATTCGATTAGCACCAGCTTCTGCAAATCTCTCTATATAATCAAAAGGATTGTATATCATGAGGTGCACATCTAAAAAAAGAGACGTTGCTTTTTTTATAGAGGCAACCGCTCGAGGCCCCAAAGTTAAATTAGGGACAAAATGCCCATCCATAATATCGATATGTAACGCATCCGCCCCGGCCTCTTCTGCTCGTTTTGCACTATCTGCTAAGTGGCCGAAATCACCAGATAAAATAGACGGGGCCACTAAAGTAGGCCATTTTTTAGACATAGAAACTCCCTGAAAATTCTTTACTTCCAACTTCTTAAAAAGACTAAAATAGCAAGACACCTATTAAAAGTAAGTAGTTAGCTACTATACAGGCTTTTTTTTCTTCAAAACCTCTTTATTCTGCCTGGTATACAACTCTGATAAAACTAAGGCTCCCCCTACAAAAAGAAGAGAAAGACTTACAAGTAAAGAATTTGCATCTTCTCCAAAAAACAAAATAGATAAACCTACTCCCACAGGGATTTTTAAATTATTAAAAACTGCAAGGGTTCCAGAACTGATATGCAACGACTCTCTATTCCACCAAAAAAAGCAAAGACCTGAAGAAATAGCCCCCAAATAAACTAAAAGAACAGTTTGCTTTAAAGATAAAATCTCTAAATGTCCCCAACCTCCAAATAGAGTCGTCGAGATCGCCGTTATACCGCTTCCTCCAAAAAATAAAAGAGCATATATACTTTCATCTTTATATTGAGGCCTATCCAACTTAAATTTTTTATAAGCTACTTGTCCAAAAGCAAAACAAAGATCAGAAATCTGCACAAGCAAAAAACCTTTGAAAATCCCATTCCAAGAAAAGTTTTGATAATAGAGGAAAGACGCTCCTATAAAAGAAAGGCCTGCCATTATGAGATAAAAAGGAGTAAATTTTTTTGAAAAAGCATCGTTAATTAGCGTTACATAAATCGGTGTACACGCAGCAAAAAGTACAACTTGATATGCAGCTAAATATTGATAAGATCGTATCACACAAAGGTACATTATACCATATTGAATAGCCCCGATAAAACAAAAGACCAACACATCTTTCAAAGGCAAAGATTTAATCTTTAAAAAAGGAATAAAGCAAATAAAAGGGATAACCATCCGGCCCCAAGCCACTAAATCAGGACTAATGCCTGTTAAATTACCTTTAATTAATCCGTACGAAAAACCCCAAATCAACGAGCACAGTGTCAAATAAATCATTGTAAATCTTCATGAAAAAAAGAGAATATTCTACATGCTTCAAACTCTCAAGTCAAGATTTTGGAATTATATTCTTATAACTTTAAATTTAAAGACACCCGGCTCCTTTGCTTTCTATTTCCATTCTTAATGTAAATTTCTCTATGAATATCCTTATAAGGAGTAGTGTGAAAAATTATTACATGACAAAAAATAAATTAAAGTGAATCTAGGTTATCTTCTTAGATTAGACAGGACTCAAAACAAGGGATTGTATTTTCTGCACGCAATCCAGTAACTGAGCCCCCTTTGCGGGGACTGTAGATAAAAGAAGATACCCCTGATAATACTGTAAACCTTTTTTTGAAAGGAACACCACCCATTGAGATGAACTTAGATTCAATTCTTTTATACCCTCAGCAAGAAACCCCTTAATTTCTTCATTAAAAAACCTTGTCATGAGAACCATTCCAGATTTCTCTAAATGCACAGAAAAATCAAAAAACGAGTCCTCTTGAGTTAACATTTTTTGCCATTCATCATAGAGAACTTTTAAAAGGGAAGGATTAACTAAAGAACGCATTTCAACAGGATAAATGGAATGAAAAAAACCTTCTGAATCTATTTCATTACAAGAGTTTAACAATAAAGACTTAAACGTCTTTAAGTTTTCAGATTGTTTAGAAATCATGCCCCCATTGTAATCTCGAAATTCTCCAACAGCTAGTTCAATGGATTCTACGACAGCATGACGTGCCTTTAAAAGATCTACACTGTGATCGCTTCTTTTGTAAAAAGACTTAGGCAGTTTTAAACGAAATACAGTTGCTTCTTTAGGGTATTTACCTCTTATCAATCCCACATGCTTTACGCGATCCTCAATAAAACAAAAAGAATGATTCGTTTTTTTAAATAACTTTTGAATAGACGCTTCTTTTTCTAGTAAAACCCTAAGAAGCACAATTGTAAAAGTTAATTCAATATCAGCTTGTTCTTCAAAAGATATAAAAACTTGAGGAATGTCTTTTATATATTTCAATTCTTGAGAAAGTCTTATAATATTTTTCATTACCTCTTCTTCATTCCGCGGCATAAATAAGGTTGGCATTAATTTTTCTACTTGATTTTCTAAGGCAAAAGGAAACTTCTTTCTTAATAGTTGGACATCCAAGGAAGAAAACTCGCAGTCTCCTTCCTTTTGAATTTCTAAATACAAGATCTGGATCCTTTCTTCTTTATGTAAATATACAAATAGAGACCCTTCTACAACTAAAGCGTCAGGCAGCTGCTCTTGAATTGCTTTTTCTAAATGGTGCTCTTCGAAGAGCTCGTGCTTTTTTAGAAAATTAATTCCAACAAAAATACCCAACACTTTTTGCATTCCAAAAGATCGATGCAACCTTACATGATTCACCTTAAAACTAACGTGTCTTTTATCTGGAATTTTTTCGGTTACTTTTTTAATCCTTTTTCTAAAGAGATAAAATACATATACTATGCGGCTTAAATGAGGGTGCTCACGAATTTTCTTAAACCCCTCCTTGCTTGAAAGAAAAAAATGTTGCATTTGACCAAATACATCATAATCAAAATCTTCAGGCCTCTTCTGAATTAAAGAAGCCACCCTGTCTTGGATTAAAGAATTTTTTTCCGAGGAAAAAAGCCCCCTATGCTCTAAAATCTTATGTGCTTGATAAGCAGAACTGGCCCCCAATTTAATTTCAGGCACAATTTGCGCAAAATTACGAACGACTCCTTCCAATTCCTGTCCCGAGTGAAGAAGAAACCTCATCTCACAAAAAGACAATTTTTCTAATGGCCGTGTAGATATTGAAAAACTACTGTGAATAAAAAAATGAGAGCTCAGCCGCTGACCAGGAAGAAGCCATTTAGAAAGTAATTCATTAAAAAATTTATCAACGCCTGAAGACCGCAAGCAAATTAAAAATATAGAGCACTCTCTAAAATCCCCAGGAATAATTTCCATCTCTACAATTGGCAGGGAAGAAAAAACATTGGGCCCTTGTAAATCCACTTTTTTTCTTAAAGACTTTTGAATAATGGACTGAATAAGGTGCCGATGCCCAGAATCACCCAAACAATCGGCTACAATATTTATAAAGGGAGAATCTGTCATAAGGACACCCCTTCATATATAGGGGCAACTTGAACTCTTTCTATTTGAGTAGATGGTGCAATCCACGTCCCTTGAGGTAAATCATCGGTGGCTCTTTGGAAAGAAAGCACATGCAGAGGTATTTGATTCCTTTCAGCTAGCTCTACAGCCCGCACATGAAGAACTTTAGCCCCTTTCTTCACTATTTCTAAAGCATCTGAGTAGGAAAGAAAAGAAAACTTTACAGGATCTGTTGTTTTTTTGGGGTCTTCAGAATAAATTCCGTCAACATCTTTAAAAAACTCAACTTTATCCGCAAATAAAGAAACCCCTAAAGCCACCGCTGAAGTATCCGATCCACCACGCCCTAATGTCGTGATTTCTCCCTGAGAGCTTACCCCTTGAAACCCCGCTACAATCACGACTTTCCCCTCTTTTAGATGTCTGAGTATTCGACTCGGCTTCACCTCAAGAATTCGAGCTTCAAAGTGCTCATTAGTTGTTAATATTCCTGATTGACTTCCTGTTAAGCTAATCGCTTCAACACCTTTCAAAGAAAGAGCCATAGCCAAAAGAGCAATACTAATTCTCTCTCCAACCGAAACCATCATATCTAATTCCCTTGCTGGAGGAAACGGGTGTACTTGCTTTGCTAAAGATAATAATTGATTTGTTGCACCTTCCATAGCACTGACTACTACTACAATATTTTCATATAACTTATATCGACTTATAACCAAATCGGCTACATGAGAGAACAATTCGGGCTTACAAACAGAGGCCCCCCCAAATTTCATAATAATCGTAGACATAAATCCACTCTAAAAATTTTAAAACACTTGAACTGATCCCATTATAATCAATTTTAACCCAGGAAAGAAAGGTCAAAAAAAGAAAATATATTCCATATAGGAGAAATGAGTTAAAAAAGAGCATTGATTTTTTACATTGTGATTGTTAGACTTCTCCCAATGAACCAAAACTCAGGAGAAACCCTTAACATGTCTAAAAATTCAAAATACGATTGGACCGATAGTCAAATAATCGACGACATCGCTTTTCAGGAAGAAGACGCTAACCAATTTAAAAAATTATTACAGAAAAAAGAAGAGAACTCAACAGAAGGTTGCATTGCATCCATGAGTTCCGGCCAAATCCTAAAGGGAACTATTGTAGAGATAACAAAGGATTTTGTTGTTATCGACGTGGGTCTAAAATCTGAAGGACTAGTGCCAATTAGTGAATTCTCAGACCTTAAAGAACTTATTTTAGGTGGCGAATCTGAAGTTTATCTCGACCAAACAGAAGGTGCAGACGGCCAAATTATTCTTTCTCGTGAAAAAGCAAGAAGACAAAGACAATGGGAACACATTAGCACTAACTGCAATGAAGGATCTATTGTTCGAGGAAAAGTCATACGTAAAGTCAAGGGTGGCTTGATGGTAGATATTGGGATGGAAGCTTTCCTTCCTGGATCTCAGATCGATAATAAGCGAATTAAGAATCTCGACGAATATATTGGTCATGAATTTGAATTTAAAATCCTAAAAATCAACGGCGAAAGAAAAAACATTGTTGTTTCTCGTCGTGAAATTTTAGAAGAAGAAAGAATTTCAAGAAAAGCTGAACTCTTAGACAATATCCAAGAAGGTGAAATCCGCATCGGCGTCGTAAAAAACATTACAGATTTCGGTGTATTCCTTGATCTTGATGGAATTGATGGACTCCTCCACATTACAGACATGACATGGAAAAGAATTAAACATCCTTCTGAAATGGTTCAACTAGGCCAAGAATTAGAAGTTGTTATCTTACATGTTGATAAAGAAAAAGGGCGAGTAGCTCTTGGAATGAAGCAAAAAGAAACTAATCCATGGGAAGAAATCGAAAAAAGATATCCTGTTGGAACAAAAGTACATGGAAAAATTGTCAACTTAGTTCCTTACGGTGCTTTTATTGAAATTGAAGCTGGAATCGAAGGTCTTATTCACGTTTCCGAAATGTCTTGGGTAAAGAACGTTTCAGATCCTTGTGAAATTGTAAAAAAAGGTGATGAAGTAGACGCAATCGTTCTTTCCATCCAGAAAGAAGAAGGGAAGATCTCTTTAGGGATCAAGCAAACTGGAAAAAATCCTTGGGACAATGTTGATGAAAAATATCCTATTGGAAGTGTTGTTCAAGCTGAAATTCGCAATTTAACCAACTATGGCGCCTTTGTAGAGCTAGAGCCTGGAATTGACGGACTCATTCACATTTCAGATTTAAGCTGGATCAAAAAAATATCGCACCCATCTGAAGTTCTGAAAAAAGGTGATAAAGTAGACTCTATCGTTTTGTCAGTAGATAAAGAAAGCAAAAAGATTACTCTAGGAATAAAACAACTCACTAATAATCCTTGGGAATCCATTGAGAAAAAAATTCCAGTTGGAAGCCTTGTAGAGGGTGTTGTTTCTAAAATTACAGCCTTTGGCGCCTTTGTAGAACTAACGAATGGAATTGAAGCACTTGTTCACGTAACAGAAATATCTGACCAACCTTTTGGGAAAATAGAAGATGCTGTGAATAAAGGCGATGTTATTACAGCAAAAGTCATCAAACTAGATCCTGAACATAAAAAAATTGCTTTATCTATGAAAGAACATATTATAGATGAAAATAAATACAACCGAGATGACATTGTTATAGGAGATTCCAAAGCTTCTCCTAAAAAGAAAAAGAAAGAAGAATCTAAGGAAGAAAGCGAAGAAGGCTAACCTTTTATAGCTTTTACCGAATGAAAGCCAAATTCACTTAGGCAATTCTTTTGAATTGCCTAAGTGAATTTATACCAGATGTTTTTTGATGGTTGATTAGATAAACCGTTAATTAACATTGAAAATGATATATTCCCCAGATAACTGGGCATTGCGAATAATCGCTTTAAGGGGGGGCATCTATTCCCCATTTTTTAACTTAATAGAGGAGCACGCTTCCTCCGACAGTTTAAAACTGTAGGTTTCCGCGTGTTAATTTTAATGAATAAAGATTTAGTCGCCATTTTCGAATACCTTGAACGAGAAAAAGGAATCAAAAGGCATATTATCATTAGTGCTATCGAAGAAGCTCTCCGGGCTGCGGCTCGAAAAAGTGTGAAGAATCTTATCAATGTATCTGTTAGCATTAATCACAAAACAGGCGCTATTGAAGTCATAGCTCAAAAAGAAGTCGTCGATGTTGTAACCATTCCCGACGAAGAAATTTCTTTAGAAGACGCTCAAGTTCTTGACCCAAATGCTGAAATTGGACAATGGATTGATTTAACTGTTACACCTGCAGACTTTGGGCGCGTTGCCGCACAAGCTGCAAGACAAATTATTTCTCAAAAGATTAAAGGGGCAGAAAGAGATGTAATCTATGAGGAATACCGTCACCGGATCAATGAAATCATTTCTGGCACTGTAAAGCGCGTTATAAAGGGCTCTACTCTCATCGTTGATTTAGGAAAAGTAGAAGGGATTCTTCCTGATCGCTTTTATCCAAAAACAGAAAAATACGCTGTTGGGGAACGTGTTCAAGCTCTTTTATACGAAGTAAAAGACACTGAAAATGGCGGCGCTGAAGTTGTTCTTTCAAGAAGTCATCCTGAATTTGTAGGGCAACTATTTCTATTAGAAGTTCCAGAGTTAAAAGATGGAACTATAACTATTGAAAGAATCGTACGAGATCCCGGATATCGAACCAAGCTAGCAGTTAGCTCTTCCGATTCTAGAGTTGATCCTGTTGGAGCATGTGTTGGAGTTCGAGGAACTCGAGTAAAAAACATCATTAGAGAATTGAATAATGAAAAAATTGACATTATGCCCTATTCAGATGATCCTATTAAGCTTCTTCAAAATTCCTTATCTCCTATTGAAGCAAAAAAACTCTTTCTTTCTGAAGATAAGAAAGCTGTTTTTGTGGTTGTAGATGATGAACAATACCCTATAGTCCTTGGGAAAAGAGGCATGAATGCTCGCCTCAATGGAGAACTTATAGGATTAGAGATTCAAATTCAAAAATGGAGCGAATATCAAGATTCAATGAAAATTGAAAGAGATCAATTAGTATCTCAAGACGATCCAGAACTTGATCAAGAATTAACAATCGAAGGACTTAGCCCTTTAATTGTAGAATGCTTGATTAGTGCAGGATACGACACATTAAGAAAAGTGTTAAGTGCGACAACTCTAGAGCTATCCGCCATCCCTGAAATTAGCATGGAAATGGCAGACAACATCTTAGAGAAAATTAGAAAAAAAAGGACATAACCGTTGGCCAAAAACCTGAAACTCAATATTAAAAATACGCAATTAGCGGAAGCTCTAAAACTTAATCTCCCCAAAAAACCTGCTGTGGGAAAAAAGGCAAAAGAAGTTTCAGCTGAGGAACCGGCCGAGACAGCCTCTGTTCCTACGCCTTTGGAAACGGTTAGTTTACCTCTACCTAAGAACGACGAAGTAGCTAAGGTTGAGGTTCCTATTGAAGCTCCGCTTGATATCAAAACTCCTGAAGCTAGGATTTCCGAACAAATGACTGTTCAACCAGAAAAACAAGAAGAAGCCTCTCCTCAAAAAAGGATGCTACCTGGATTTGTTAAAAAAAGTCCCGATTATTCTAGACCGCAAGAACCCCGGTCCTATCCTAGAAAAGATGCGGATAATGCAGCGCCTCAAAGACCTTCTGAAAGCAGACCTGCCTATCCTCAGCGTCCTTTCCAAGACAGATCTTCTGAAAGCAGACCCGCATATACTCCGCGACCGCCTCTAGATCGTCCTGCTTCAACAACACCTGCTTCGACAACGCCTTCGTCTTCTACGGGAGCTGCTTATCCAGTAGGGCCTAATTATCCTGTAAAAAGAACTGGACCCCCTCCTGCTGCCAGACCTCCTTTTAGAAGAGAAACCACCACTGAATTTAAACCATTCCTCAGTAGAAAACCAATTATTCCGATTAAAGAACCTAGTTTAAAAGAAATCCCTCAGCAACATCAGGTTTATAAAAAACCTGGAGCACAAGCTGGCGACTTTAATAAAAAAGTAGTTCCTGGGAAAGAAGTTAAACCCTTAAAGAAAACCTCTTTTGATTCAAGGGATAAGCAAGGGCTTAGATCTTTTGATGATGAAAAATGGAAAAAACGTCGCCCCATTAAAACAAAAAGTCAACTTGCAGAAGAAGTTATCCGACCTAAACAACTTAAGATTAGACTTCCCATTACAATTAAAGATCTAGCTGTTGAGATGAAACTTAAAGCTTCTCAACTCGTGGCAAAACTCTTTATGCAAGGTGTTGTTGCTACATTGAATGATTACCTTGATGATGAAACGACTATTCAACTTCTTGGACAGGACTTTGAGTGTGAAATTACAATCGATACAACAGAAGAAAAGCGATTACGTATCACAGATAAAACAATTAAAGAAGAGATTCTCGAGACTGACAGTTCTCTTCTTCTATTAAGACCCCCTGTTGTTACTTTCATGGGGCACGTAGATCATGGCAAAACAAGCCTTATTGATGCTATCCGAAAGACTAATACTGCCGCTACAGAAGCTGGCGCGATCACTCAACACATTGGAGCTTTTAAATGCCATACGGCTATTGGGGAAATTACAATCCTTGACACTCCGGGCCATGAAGCCTTTTCAGCTATGAGAGAACGTGGGGCTGATGTCACCGATATCGTCGTTTTGGTTGTTGCTGGTGATGAAGGGATTAAACAACAAACAATTGAGGCTATACAACAAGCTCAAAAAGCAAACGTCCCTCTTATTGTTGCTTTAAACAAATGTGACAAACCCAACTTTGATCCAGAAACTGCATACCGTCAACTTGCAGATCAAAATCTTCTACCTGAAGCTTGGGGTGGAGCTGTTATCACAGTTAATTGCTCGGCTGTATCTGGAGCTGGGATCAAAGATCTTTTGGAAATGCTTGCTTTACAGTCTGAAATTTTAGAGCTGCGTGCCAATCCAAACTCTAGAGCTCGTGGTAGCGTAATTGAATCTGAAATGCATAAAGGACTTGGGACTATTGCAACTCTTCTTGTTCAAAACGGAACACTTCGAGTTGGAGATGCTCTTGTATTTGACCAATTTTACGCACGAGTCAAAACTATGCATGATGAAGACGGAAAAGAACTGCTTTCTGCAGGTCCTTCTACCCCTGTAAAAATTACAGGCCTTTCTGGATTTCCTGACGCCGGCAGTGAGTTTATTGCCGTAAAAGATGAAAAAGAGGCTAAAGACATTTCTGAAAAGAGAAATGAAGGCCGTCAGCTGAAAGTTCTTCATCAAATTAAGAATACCTCACTAGAGAACTTATTACAAAATAAAGCCGATGCGGCCTGTAAAAAAACAATTAATCTTATTTTAAAAGCTGACGTACAAGGATCTTTAGCTGCTTTAAAAACCTCTTTACGCAAAATCCCTTCTACTAAAGTAGAACTTAACTTTGTCTCTGAAGGAGTCGGAGAGATTTCCGAGTCGGATATTCTATTTGCAGCAACGTCCAAAGCTACAATTTTGGGATTCCATACAAAAATAGAAAGTCACGCAGAAAATCTAATTAAGCAAAATAAAATTACTATTTGCCTCCACGACATTATCTATCACGCTGTGGATGATATAAAAAAGATCATGCTTGCAAGCCTAGACAAAATTGCACAAGAAAATGAAAGAGGAGAAGCTAGTGTAAAAACGGTCTTCAAATCTTCTCAACTCGGTAATATTGCAGGATGTCAAGTAGCTGACGGAACCATTAAAAGAAGTTATCATGCGCGACTAGTTCGTAATAAAGAAGTCATTTGGAAAGGTCCTATTGCTTCTTTAAAACGTATGAAAGAAGACGTAAAAGAAGTATTAAAAGGATATGAATGTGGAATTCTTCTTCAAGGATTCACTGACTTTAAAGAAGGTGACGTTATTCAATCCTACGAAATCACTTACCTTCAACAGGAACTTTAAAAAAATATATGCCTCCAAGAAAACGTTCAGTTAGATTAAACTCCCTCTTAAAAGAGGTAATTTCAGAAGTTGTACGCAATGATGTCAGAGATCCTAGATTAGGATCTCTGGTCACTGTAACTTCTGTAGATATCACAAATGATTTACAATTTGCTAAAGTGTATATCAGTGTGATCGGCTCTCCAGAAGAAAAAAAAGAGACAATTGAAGCTCTTCAATCCGCTGCTGGATTTGTTGCAATCCTCTCATCTAGAAAAGTTGTCATGCGGTTTTTTCCCGCTTTGACTTTTAAACTGGATGAATCTGTAGACAAATACATGGCTATTGACAATCTTTTAGGAAGACTTAATGCAGAACAAAACACAAGGCCATCTACCCGTGAATCTACTGAATAGTCCCGCTGGAGTCCTCTTGCTAAACAAGCCTAAAGGGAAAACTTCTTTTAGTCTTGTTTCAGCACTACGTAAAGCATGTAACGTACAAAAAGTAGGACATGCAGGCACTCTTGATCCTTTTGCTTCTGGGGTGATGATCCTTCTTGTCGGAAAACAATTCACACGTCTTTCCGACCGTTTTCTACTTCAAAACAAAGAATATGAGGCAACTTTACGTCTTGGGATTCGAACAGATTCTTATGACTGTGATGGTAAAATCCTTCAAGAATCTACCGTTATCCCCTCTCAAGAATCTATCTTAGAAATTCTTTCAACTTTCCAAGGTGATCTTTTACAGATTCCTCCTATGTTTTCAGCAAAAAAAGTTAACGGAAAAAAGCTTTATGAACTTGCTCGTAAGGGCATTGAAATCGAAAGAGCTGCCGTTTCCGTAAATGTCCAAATTCAATTTATAAGCTACGACTACCCTTCCCTTAAAATTCATGTAGCTTGCTCTAAAGGCACCTATATCAGAAGTTTAGCAGAAGATATCGGTATAGCTTTAACTTGTGGGGCTCATCTATCAGATCTTATGCGCACAAAGTCAGGAGATTTCCATCTTAAGGACTGCTTTGACGGATCTCTTCTTTCCACTCCCGGCATTGCATCCTCCCTTCCTTTTCTTTCTGTATCTGATCTTCCTTTTTTACAAAGTCTAGATTGAAAATGAAAAATATTTAGATTTTACAGTTTTTTTCCCTTCTAGTTAGCATTGACTATCTACTGCTGTTATAAGCAGTTCGACCCGTCTTCTAAATCCTTGGGCTATTAGCTCTTCTTACGCTGCATTATTAACCTCCCCTTCACCCAAGTTAAGTGGCATGCTCTATGAAAACCGTGATGAAGTTGACCTCTTTCGTCACTAGAATTAAAAATTAGACGACCGTTTTTACAGAGTTTAGAATTTGACTTGATATGTTGAGAGCCTTATAAACCTAGAAACAGCATAAATAGCACGCTCGTAGGTGTATTTTACTTTCATAAACACCTTATATTAAGAGGTAAAAGCGTCTATAAAACATCCCGCCTGAGACCGAATTTCAATCTCGCAAAGAGTGAACTGCATAAAATTAATTTAAATTATTGATGTTTATATATTTACGCCTTTATTTTCAGGGAAATTGAAGCGAATCTGCTGTTTCTAGGATAAATTAAGCTTTGATTTTCTTCCGCTTTTTTTGGCTTCTGTCATAAAGAGTTTTTCCCTCTTCACTATTAGCCCGAGTTTCCCACGAAAACCTCTCTATGATAAGTTTGTAAACATCTAAAGATTAAAGCATTGCAACGCTTCAGTAAAGTTTCTTTAGTCATTCATCTTAAGTAACTTAAAAACTTTTAACTTCTTTAGTGTCAATAAATCTTCACTAGACAGGAAATCAAAAGAAACTGGAGAGAGTAAGCAGATCTTTTAGATTGGGTAAAACACGATTATAGAACGATAGACAGTAAAAAAAAATTTAACTAGTTCTGGCATCAAAATAGTAGCACAATAAATGCAACTGGATTAACTTGTGCAAAACGAAGCGAGGAGGAATATGAACGAGCGGTTGGACGAAATAAAAAAAGCAACTGAACCTTTCAGGCAAAAAATCATCCATCATAAAGTATACTCGGCAATTAACACTATTGAAGACCTTAAAGTCTTTATGCAATACCACATTTACGCCGTTTGGGATTTTATGTCTTTGCTAAAAACTTTGCAAAACAATTTTACCTGTACTTCTGTTCCCTGGTTTCCCAAAGGTTACGCGGACACGGGATACCTCATCAATGAGATCGTTGTCGGAGAAGAATCTGACATAGATAGCTTCGGTAATAGAAAGAGCCATTTTGAATTATATTTGGATGCTATGCGCCAATGCGGAGCAGACACATCTCCAATAGAAAGATTTATAGAGAGCTTAAGGAGGACAAAAGATCGTGAGTTAGCATTTCAAGCTGCTGATACACCTCAGAGAGCTCGAGATTTTGTTGATTTTACATTTAAACTTATTGAGAGCTCCAAAGGCTATTTACAGTCCGTTGTTTTTACCTTTGGACGTGAAGACTTGATTCCAAGAATGTTTCTTTCTATCGTAAATAACATATCCAAAAACTTCCCAGATAGCGTTGCCATTTTTAAATATTATCTTGAAAGACATATTGAGGTTGATGGTGGCCATCATAGCCATCTCGCGTTAGAAATGACGTCCAATCTTTGTGGTTCAAACGACCAATTTTGGGAAGAGTCAAAGCTGGTTGCGATAGAATCTCTAGAGAAGCGGATAAACCTGTGGGATGCTGCCTATGAGAGCATACTAGCATCCCAACAAAAAAATGAAAGCAAGAAAGGATGACAGTAAAGCCTCCTCGAAGATGAATATTTCACGGATTTCCGAAAAATCGGCGAACGACTTCACAAGAACACAAACCAAAAGGAAACCTTAGTTAAATGTTTATAACATATTATGTTATTATCCTAGAAACAGCGTGTCCTTCCGTTTGGATTGAGTGAAAGTTAAATAGAGACTTGGAAGCTTTTAGTATTTGTGGTCTTTTGGATTTTCGAGCTTTTCAGCTTCAGCCACGCAGCACAGGAAGGCAAAGGCCTTTTTTATCTTGGCATGATTTTGCCTGAGAGCTCTTTTGCAGAACTAAGCCAAATCTCAATCGAGATACTGAGAAATGGAATGTTTTTTTTGGAATTGTGAAAGCTCTAGATGGGAGATTTTAACTCTCGCAACGTAAAGTAATTTTTACATATCACACCAAGGTAAAATCACAATTTTACATAAGAATCGAACTTACCGGACTCTCAAGAACGGTCTTTGAGGTGGGACAAGCTGCGTGATAGGAAACTATCACGCACGGTTCCTATGAGGAGCCTATCTTAGCAATGAGATCTGCTTACTCTCCCCGATTTATTGATATCTGACCTATCTTTTTTTATTCAGGTGTTGCACTTCAGGCTTGAATCGGCGGTATAATTAAATAGTAACCTGAAGTAAATAATGTCGCTTTTCAAAAGTGACATTTTAACTTAGCGGAAACCTGTGACTTTTCCACCTAATTTCAACATAACTTGGACTCAAAAACCTAACACAACGCCTCAACTTCCGATTGACAACATTTAATTCATCCCTTACATTTTCGACTTAAAACATCCTACTTAGGGCCCTATTATGCAAGCTACATTAGAATCTGTCGAATGGATCTATTCCGGAAGTTACCAAGATATTACTTATCATAAATCGCAGGGAATGGCAAAAATCACCATTAACCGTCCCGAAGTCAGAAACGCCTTTCGCCCTCTTACTGTCAAAGAAATGTCGCACGCCCTTCTCAACGCTAGAGAAGATCATAAAATCGGAGTTATCATTCTAACAGGGGCGGGAAAAGAAGCCTTTTGCTCAGGCGGTGATCAGAGAGTTCGTCAAGAAGCTGGATATCAAGATGAAGAAGGCGTACAAAGACTTAATGTTCTCGACTTTCAAAGAGAAATTCGAACCTGCCCTAAACCTGTCATTGCAATGGTTGCTGGCTATGCTATCGGGGGAGGCAATGTCCTCCATATCGTTTGCGACTTAACTATTGCCGCTGATAATGCCATTTTTGGTCAAGTTGGGCCTAAAGTAGGCTCTTTTGATGGAGGATTTGGATCAAGTTATTTAGCAAGGCTTGTCGGACAAAAAAAGGCTCGAGAAATTTGGTATCTCTGTAAACAGTACTCTGCAGAAGAAGCTCTTTCTATGGGCCTTATCAACTGTGTTGTTCCCTATGAAAAACTAGAAGAAACAACCATTGAATGGTGCCAAACAATCTTACAACACTCCCCCTTAGCTCTCCGATGCCTTAAATCCGCATTCAATGCCGACTGCGACGGGCAAACTGGCATCCAAGAATTAGCTGGCAATGCCACCTTACTCTACTATATGTCCGAAGAAGCACAAGAGGGGCATAAAGCCTTTTTAGAAAAAAGAAAACCCGACTTTAGTTGTTTTCCAAAAAGACCTTAAGAAATATGGATAGATGCTTTGCGAACGGCCCTGACCAAAAACTTTATGCTATATAGCATGATAATGAATGAGGAATCCCCTGTCATCACGATCTTCATTTATTTGAGATGCTAATTCTCGAAGCTGCTCAAGCGGGTCTTAACTGGGAAACTGTTATCAATTTGATCCACATAAAACAGCTTTAATGACGGACGAAGAACTTGAAGCTCTTCGTTTAGATCCTAGCATCATCAGAAATCGGCTTAAAATATATTCTGCTCGTCAAAATGCTAGAGTCTTTCTCTCCATTCAAAAGGAATTTAGATCCTTCGCTCAATATTTTTGGGGATTTGTCTCTTATAAACCACTTCTCAATCATCCAAAGACTCTTAAAGACGTCTCTACTACGTCTTTAGAAAGCGACAACCTTTCTAAAGACCTTAAAAAACGAGGAATGAACTTTGTAGGATCTACAATTATTTATGCCTACATGCAAGCCGTTGGAATGGTCAACGACCAGATTGCAACATGCCGCTGCAGATAACTGTGTTTAAAAAAAGATAAAAATGAAAAATTAAATTAATTATTAGATTCGATAAATTAACTTATTATTTATCTAGACAGATCTAAAGTTTTTAACATATCGCTAAAAAAATCACATAGCAACCTTACATTCTAAATTATTTTTATGAATCAAAAAATCAATATCTTTACCGGAAAGATAGTCAATGCTAGAATGGCTATTCATTATTCAATATAAATCTACAAATGGATCATTATGCAATTTAAGGACCTTCAGCTATCTCCAGATATTCTTCGCGCTATTGAAGATAAAGGATATAGTTCACCTACCCCAATTCAAATGCAGGCTATTCCTATAATTTTAGAAGGACATGATCTGCTCGCAGCTTCTCAAACAGGAACTGGAAAAACAGCAGGATTTACTCTTCCTATCTTAGAGAATCTACTAAAACGCCCAAAAAGAAAAGGCAGCAAATCTATTCGATGTCTTATCTTAACTCCGACTAGAGAATTGGCTATGCAGGTAGAAGCTAGCGTTCAAACATACAGTAAACATCTACAAATTAAATCCACCGTTGTCTTTGGGGGTGTTAATATCAACCCTCAAATGAATCGACTTCGTCAAGGAATTGATATTTTAGTTGCTACTCCTGGACGTCTTTTAGACTTATTTTCTCAAAAAGCCGTAGATTTTTCAGATGTCGAAACTTTAGTTTTAGACGAAGCAGATAGAATGCTCGACATGGGATTCATCAATGACATTCGCAAAATTCTAGCTCTCCTTCCAAAAAACAGGCAAAACCTACTTTTTTCTGCTACTTTCTCTCCTGAGATTAAAAAATTAGCAGAAGGGTTGCTTCACCTACCTAAACTCATCCAAGCAACTACAAATAACTCTACCGCGGAGGGCGTTGCTCAAACTATCCATCCAGTTGATAGCGGACGTAAAAAAGATCTTCTTTCTTTTTTAATTACTTCACAAAAATGGAAACAGGTACTTGTCTTTACTCGAACAAAACATGGGGCCAATCGTCTTACCGCACAGCTTGAAGGCGATGGAATTAGCGCCTCTGCAATTCATAGTAATAAAAGCCAAGGGGCTCGAGTAAAAGCTCTTGCTAGCTTCAAGGAAGGTTCTGTCCGTGTTCTAGTCGCTACAGATATTGCAGCTAGAGGCCTTGACATCACAGATCTACCTCACGTCGTCAACTTTGACCTCCCCCACGTTCCTGAAGATTATGTACATCGTATTGGACGCACAGGAAGAGCGGGAAAAGAAGGCGAAGCTATTTCTCTTGTTTGTATTGATGAAGAAAAATTACTTCAAGGTATTGAGCGTCTTTTAAAAAGAGAATTACCTAAGGTTATTATTTCTAGCTATGAACCGAACCCCTCAATTAAGGCAAAACCCCTTCTTCAAAGAACTTCGAACCAAAGACCTTCATACTCAAGAAGTTCAGGACCAAGAAGTCCAGAACCAAGAAGTTCAGGACCAAGAAGTTCAGAACCAAGAAGTTCAGGACCGAGAAATTCAGATGCAAAAACTCCTGATCAAAAAACTTCTTATTTTTCTAGAAGTCGAAGACCCTTCAACAAGAAGTAATCTTCTTAAAATTCAACCCGAACCTTTTGCAAATTCTGCAGGAGGTTCGGGTTGAATCCTTACTATTACATAACAAAAACAACTGCAAAGACTATCTCCAAAATACATCCCAAAACCACATAAAGTAGACTGAAGACTTCGCTCGACTAAAGATCCTGAGCACTCCTTTAAAGACGGAGAACCTTAGTAGGCAATAGAGAATAATCGCAGCATGAAAATACTGTAATCCTAGAAACTTCAGGATGTCACCTAAGTCCTCTACAAGCAGCTCCTGATTGCTCTTAAATTTCTGGTAAAGCAAAAGAACAGCTTAATCGAAAAACCTGGCAATGGCAGGCTTAAAAGTCGCGTTAAAGCTCCAAACACTTAGGAGAATCAATATTTAAAGACATTTTCTCCTTGGGATCAAGTCGCACTTGGAAGCTAGAATAAAATCGTTTTCAGAAAGCCCCTTTATCTTGTGTGTCGAAAGTTGAACTTTTAATTTTCCATATGACAAATAAAGATCTGGATGATGACACTCTGCCTCTGCAACCTCTCCTATTTGATTTGCAAATTGCAAAGCTGTTCGAAAATCTGGAAATAGATATTCTTTTTCTAAATATCGATCTTCCACTACCGTCCACCCCTCTTCTAACATTCTTAAAGAAATTTGTATGACATCCCCTGTTAAAGGAACTATTCCTTTCTTACAGGGAGTGCACTCTCTTTCAGTAAAATCACTTTCTTCTATCATCTAAACACCTCTTAAATTAAGAAACATAAATACCCACAATACGAAATTAAAGACAAGATAAACAATGAAATAATGTTAGCGTCGAGTAAAAATAAAAAAACTAAAAATAGGTGAAAATTATTTTCACAGGATTCCTTAACAAACAAAAATAATTCTACCAGACTCAGCTTGCAAAAAAACTAATGATAGCAATCTCGAAAGTTATATCTATATAACGAACCGTTACTAGAACATCAAAAGCTGCCTCACTTTTTTGAGCTGGAATCGCTTCCACCCTTCATCTAAACATCGCTTAAATTAAAATTATAAATACATACATCGCAAAATTAAAGGCAACCAAAAAACCGAAACAGTTGCAAAAAACAACAATTATCTTTATAATTACTATAAAAACAATAGAAAAACGGATAAAAAATGACTATTCAGCCTACAAACCGATCGTTTATAAATCCTCAAGTCACAGATCTCAGTTTTCAAAAAAAAGCTATCCTCCACAACTATTACGGGCTAGGTAGAACAGCGAAACTCCACCAGTTACTTTCTCCAGCTGAAAAGTCATTAACACTTAGGTTACAAGGACTTTGGGCAAATGTTTACGCTCAAAACTTTACTTCTATTCCAGAATCTAAAACCTCTATCTACTCTGAGCTAGCAAATATTCATCCAATTATTTTAAGCACCTATCAAAGTGAGATTGAACAACTTAAAACAGCAGACGAAATTTCAAGAATGTCTAAAAAATTCTTTAATGCAGCTCAAACGGTAGGCAAAGATGCTGCTTTAAAAATAAATAAAGATCTCAACAGTGTAGGTTCGAATTCAACTCCAGCTTCTAGTCCACTTAGCATTCGACCCTTTTTTAGGATGATAGCATCCTTAACACCCGAAGAGCTTTTTAATGATCAGATAAAAACTATCGACCAAAGACTCTCCTCATTATCTTTACCCTCTAATTTACGTGAAAAATACCAAAATCTCACTAGGACCACGGACTTGGATAGCTTACAAACCCTTGCCTCTAGTTATGCAGATTCGCTCGTTACCGACCTTAAAGCAAGCAACCCAACCAAACGGGAACTGATTACCTCTTCTTTGCGTTCCACATGGACTTCCGTCTTAGAATCCTCACCTACAAATAAAGAAGAGCTTTTACGCTATATTGCAGATTCATTGTCAGAGCTTCAACTCCCCGGTATAACAGACCTCTACATGAAAGATCTTTTTTTAGCTGAATCAATTCTTAAAATCCAAAACCGTGCAGGAAGATATCTTCACGATCTTGATTCTATAAAATTCAATATACCTATACTCCCCACTTCTTCCGGAGTCACGACTCACCCAAAAACTATTGACTGGCATCGATCCGAAAGAATATTAGGGTTCATGAAACACCTCGGATCTAAAGAAGAGCTAGACCAAAACCTTCTTTATTCGTTTTTCTTACCTTCAGATTCTGAAAATAATAGAAACAGATTCCCCTGCCTGGTTCCTTCGGGGGTTTCTCTTGATCACTCAGAATCCCCAACATATACTGATTCAAACGGGGACACATTCCCTCTTTCTGACAAAGAACGTTATTACATAAAAGATCTCACTCGTTTTATAGCAACCACAACTAGAAAAAATCCTTCTAGTTCTATTGAGAGTGAATTAGCCTTTCAAGAATACATTAGCCAAAGTCCTATTGCCATTTTCGACCGAATCATAGGAGAGGACCTAGAAAACCTTTTTATTACACAATACACCGAGCTACCTCTTAGATTAAAAAAAGACCTTTTTAATCAATTCGGAATGATTTCTTTTTTAGATATCTCACTGGGAAATCAAGATCGACTCATTCGCTTAGATGTCGAAAATCCCTCTTTAGAAACAGCTCCATTGGACTCTAATCTTGGAAATATCATGATTTCTCACAATAAAACCTCTTTACATGCGATTGATAATGGAATAGGCGATGGAAAAAAACCTAATCTAGAAACATTAACAGCTAACAACGCTAAATACCTAGATTTCTTAAGCAACTTATTTAAAAACGAACAAAAATACGAAGATCTATCAACAAACTTAATAAACTCACTATTAATTTCAACTATTAACATAAAAGAATCCATAGAAGACGGGCATATAAAAGCCCTTCAAAATATTCTAGCTCTTGAAACTGACCTCCAAAACACTCTAGTTTTAAATGAAAAAATTAAAAAACGAAGGAAGCACGTAGATCGTTTAATGAAAAAATATAAATCCACAAAAAAAGCCTCTACTGGCAGAGCTAAACGTTGCAACTTAACCACTCAAATCTCATCTCACCAAAAAGCAATTGCAGAATTAGAAAAATCTAGAGATGCTATAGGGATATTTTCATCTTTGAAGACTGGAATGCAAGTTATGGAACATCGCTTAAGAACCCAACTAATTCCTCTTTGGAATAGCCCAGAAACTAACGATTTTAAAATTAAACTCGGAGACGGACTCGTCAATACAATTACAAGCAGATTAAATCTTTTAAATCCAGAAAAAAAGAAGCCTGCTCAGGAAAGAAGCCTTTTAATATAAACATCAACATCTACTGAAACTAAGCTAAGGAAACCTAAAATGAACTTTGACGCAATAACACCAGAAAAAAAAATTTCATCACCAACACCAGAAAAAACAATTTCATCACGTCCCGGATTTAGTCCCCTAAGGCTACATCCGTCTATTAGCAGTCTTTTTCTTGATAGATTTGAAGATGGCCGAATAACGAATGATTCACCTACATCTCCCCACATGAAGAGAGTCTCTCCAAATTCGCGTTTATCGGCCTTATTAACTTCTTTGGAATCAGAGCTCTTAAACATCCACTCGCCTGACTCTCGATTAGTTATACTCTCCATTCTAAACGAAATATATCCAACGGAATCTACCGATCTCCCAGAATTGGATTCCATATCTGATCAATTAAAGGAAAAACACACCGATACCGTGACTCTAAGCGATACTATTACAGCTATTATTTCAAAAATTAGATCCAATAATTTTTCTGCCCCGATAACCCCCACTAGTGAAGGAAAAATAACTAAGGCGTTTTTCAAAACAACCCCCAAAAAATAGATGGCACTAAATAAAATCTATTTCCAATAAAATGAGGCCTATAGAAAATTCCAATATTTTCTTACTGGCCTTTTTTAGTTTATATTGCAAAAAAATAGAACCATCTGCAGAATACTCGCCTAAAAGAGCTAATAAATCTATGTTCAATCAATGAAAAATAACAAGTTAAAAGAAAAAGTCTTTGATTCTGCTTGGAAGATCGTAGAGAATGAAGGCATGGATCAACTTACAATTCGAGGCATTGCAGAACTAAGCGGATGCTCCTTAGGAGCTATTAATGATGTCCTTGACAACTTTCAAGACCTGCAACTTCGAATTAATTCTCACATCCTTTCTTGTCTATATCAGACAATTGAAGAAACAACCACCTTAGCCATAAAAAACAATAAACCTCTCAAAGAGCTGTTAAGAGATCTAGCAAAAGCCTATATTGATTTTGGACAAAAACATCGTCTTCTTTGGAAAGCCTTATTCGAACATGCTCCCTCTTCTCGTTTTCCGGAATGGTATATAAAGCATACTCATGCCGGAATCTACCAAGTCAGTAAAAAATTGGCCGTTACATTCTCAATTCCTGAAAATGAAATCAGAAAATTCCTCGGTTTTTTCTGGGCAGCTATTCACGGAATCTGCTCTATCTTACTTAATAAAAAACTAGATACGGTTGCTGATTTTTTTAATGTTGACATTCACTTAGAGCCCTATATCGAATATTGCTTACAAGGATTACTACCAAACCAAACAACATCGAATTGCAAAAAACAAGAAACTCTGCTACCTTGAAATTTTAAAGGAAATTTCATGACTAAAAAGCAGCAAGGATTGGACTTGCAACCTCTCATCTTTTGGCCAAATAAGGATATTGAATCACTCTATTAGCACGTCGGATAGAAAAACTAGAACTTATAAAAAAAGAGTTTTTAGGCGATACTTAGTTAGCACAAATTCTTTCTTGCCATGTTCTATTGATTCGGCTAAAGCTTGAGGCGGATTCCCATTACGCAGGAGGGTTTGAAGATCCCGGGAATTAATCGTTATGGATTTTTCCTCAGATTTTTCAGATGGCCACCAATGAAATTTTCCTGCAGATAAGCGTTTGGTAGACAGCCAAAATCCTTGACCGTCATAAACAAGAATTCGAATAGAGGTTTCTGATCGACTTTTAAAAAGGAACAAGGTTCCCCCGTAAGGATTCTGTCCAAGTTGCTTATAACAAATGGCAGCGAATCCATCGATCCCTTTTCTAAAGTCAATAGAATCCATGTAAATTAAGATATGCATGCGCGGCGTTAGTTGGAGCATTAAAATCTTCCTCTAAAAAATTCAGAGATCAAAATTTTAAGGAATGATCGGCAGCTCCTTCAATTTTCACAGGACCTACGGAGGCCTCTATACTGATAACTAGGCCAGAAGCAGTAGGTAAAGGATGAAACTCAGCATCAACGAAGCTTGCAGCATTATCTGGAGATAAGTCTTTAATTTTCTTATAGAAATAAGCAGGTGTAATATGTAAGGCTTTGCTTACATCCTCCACCGAAAGCTTTATTGAAAGGCAAATAGCTTTCTTCCAAATATCCAGAGGAAACTTATTTGAACAAGATTCTCTGGCCGTTTGGAATTCTGACGCTAATTGATGAGCTCTATATAAATTTGTTGTTGCATGTGGTCCTCCTTAAAAAAGACTAGATAATAGCAAGCTCCCTAATAAAATTTACGCACTCTAGCCGGAGGCGCACATAGTTATGCCTGTCAAGCAAGCCTTTAGCTTGCTATCGATCGCGAACCTTAGTTATCTCCTGGAAACTTAACTTTTTCTAAAAAACAGACTAATCGATTAGGATCATCAGTAATCATCCCATCTACACCCATTTCTATCAATTCAGCCCACCTTTTAGGATCATTTACAGTCCATGGAATTACACGAAACCCCCGTTTTTGTAAAATGAGAACATCTGACTTGGAATTTAAAAGTTCATGGTCCGGAGAAAGGATGCTTACATGAAGCAAGGACGCCACCTGTAGTAAAAATTCCAACCCTTTTCCTGGATTTAAAATAGATGCAACTTCTATGCTTTGAGAGACTAAAATAAAACCTGTTTTAGCCGAAGGTTCTACTTTGTAAATGGCTGCAAGCACTTCCGTATCAAAGGAAGAATAATAAACACGATCGGATAAACCACTTCTTCTTACTTGCGTTGTAACAGCATCTACGAGTTTTTCAGGAGGTAAAGTCCACTCAGGAAATCTTAAATCTCTCTTTAATTCTATATTTAAACGGATTTTTTTTGCGTTAGGGTGAAAAGATGTATTAATAAGATCCAATAGCTCTTGTAATGTTGGAATTTGTGTTCCCGGCATAGCAATTTGATTTGGGAACTCAGGATTAACTTTGACCCCTACATCTAAAAGCTTAACTTGCTCTAAAGTTAATGACCTGATCAACACTTCCCTACTAATAGACTTTCCATCTAAATAGGCACAAAGCTCTTTGTTTAAAAAAAAATCATGATGAATGACTAGCTGATTATCTGAAGTAACAAGGAGATCCAACTCTAAAGTATTAGCCCCATCTTCTATTGCCTTAGAAAAGGCCGGAAGAGTGTTTTCTGGGCGTAACGACCGATTTCCACGATGAGCTTGAACTTCCATATCTAAAGAAAACCCCATTAAGGACGAGCAAAGCATTAATAAGACAACAAATCTCATACCCACCCCACTTCCAGTTAGAACCACACAAACTACATATTAATAAATACATGACATATAAACAAACATTAATTTATTACAAAACATCAAAATATAATAAAAGACAAATCCTTTTAACTTAAAAAAATGCAACATTGACAAAAATCAAAAATTCAGTAAAACTTAACTTGTTCTTAACAAAAACAAGAAAGGATTATACTAATGACCGTAAATCAAATAGCTTTTTGCACATCTACAACCTTAGCTATCGCTACCATTGCAACTACATTTACAGCTGTAGCCGCCGTGCCTGTCTCAACAAAAATTGCCTTTATAGCACTATCGGTCCTCTCTGGATCTGTTTCTGCAGCTTCAGTTACAGCCTGGATGGACGAAACTTCGTTTAACGCCAGCAACTACTTCTCTAACCTTAAAAAGCACTCCGCTTATGCTGTTGCAAGTATGACTCAAATGACAGCTCAACTACTTGTCCAAGCAGTAATTCAAGGATTAGCTAGCGGAGTCTCTACTTCGATTAGACGGCAGATTGCAGGCCCTGACCTCACAATAGAAAATTCAAATAAAACCAAATAAAAAGTTCTACAAACCCCGATTCAAATAAATTCTTTATTGGGGGTTTTTTATTACAACATTACTTCCATTTTCTTTATACATGCGCAGTTTACAATGTAATTGAAAAAAATTAGTTATAAAATTTAAGAGATAACCGTTTTGACTAGCCGAGCTAAAAGCCGTTGCTTTAAAAGAGCCAGCTCTCTTATTAAAGTTTGAGGCATCTTAGATCCAAAAAGAGAGAAGTATTTCTCTAACCCCTCTACTTCTAAAAGCCACTCAGATGGATCAACAGAAAAAAGAGATGCAAAATCAACATTTAAACCACTTAAATCTAAGGATTCTAAAGAAGGAATATTTCCTATCGCCGTTTTAATAAAAGAAGATTTAGAGCCTGATCTTTCAAAAATCCACTTTAAAACTCTCATATTTTCTCCAAAACCCGGCCAAAGATATCGACCTTGAGGATCTTTTCTAAACCAATTAACATAGAAAATAGAAGGTTTATGATTAGGGTCTATCTTACTACCTATATCCAACCAATGAGCAAAGTAATCCCCCATATGATATCCACAAAATGGAAGCATTGCAAATGGGTCATGTCGTAATTTCCCAACCGTACCAGTTGCCGCCGCTGTCGTCTCGGAAGAAACACTAGCGCCTAAAAAAACACCATGATCCCAAGACATTGATTCATATACAAGAGGAATTGTAGACGCCCTTCTCCCTCCAAATATGATAGCTGAAATAGGCACACCTTCAGAATCTTCTGCATGAAGATCCAAAATAGGACATTGAGAAGTAGTTACTGTAAATCGACTATTAGGATGAGCTGCCGGAGCTGTTTTATTCCAAGGCTGCCCCCTCCAATCTATTAAACCTTCCGGAACATCTAAAGTCATCCCCTCCCACCACACATCTAAATCTGTCGTAAGAGCCACATTTGTAAAGAGTGTTTTTCGAGAAATAGTCTCCATTGCATGGGGATTAGATTTATATGAAGAGCCTGGTGCTACACCAAAAAATCCGGCTTCAGGATTAGTCGCATACAATCTTCCGTCATCTCCAATCCTCATCCAAGCGATGTCATCACCTACACATTCCACTTTCCATCCGGGAAGCGTAGAACTCAACATAGCTAGGTTAGTCTTCCCGCATTGACTTGGAAAAGCGGCTGCAATATATTTTTTGTGACCTTCCGGGTTCGTAACTCCAATGATTAGCATATGCTCAGCGAGCCAACCTTGACTTTGACCCATCTTAGACGCTATTCTAAGGGCAAAACTTTTTTTTCCAAGAAGAGCGTTGCCGCCATACCCGCTTCCATAAGACCAAATACTTAATTCTTCAGGAAAATGCACAATATACTTTTGAGCATTACAAGGCCATAAGACGTCTTCTTCCCCAACAGATAAGGGTTTACCTAAAGAATGCATGCATGCAACAAACAAGCCTTGAGCACCTAATTGACTTAAAGCAGTTAAACCCATATGAGTCATAATTTTCATACTACAAACAACATATGGTGAATCGGTAATTTGCACCCCTATTTTAGAAAAAGGAGAAGAAAGCGGCCCCATACAAAAAGGAATAACATACATAGTTCTTCCTTTCATACACCCTGAAAAAAGAGGGAGTAAAATCTCCTTCATTTCCTTCGGATCTTTCCAATTATTTGTAGGACCTGCCTCAGCCTCTTTCTTACTGCAAACAAATGTAGCTTCTTCCACTCTAGCGACGTCTTCCGGATCTGATCTACAGTAGAAACTTTCTGGTCGTTTATTTTGATTTAAAGGGATGAAAGGTTTTTTTTGGATGAGTTTTTGAAACTCTTCTTCAGAGCCATTACACAAATAAACTGCGTTGGGAGAGCAAAGAGCGACTGCGTCTAAAATCCATTGCTTTAAGTTTGAATTTTGGCTCCACAAAAGTTCATCACTAAAAATATCTTTCATGAAGACGACCTTGAATTTTTAGAAAATCTAATGAACTAATGATCTTTTTTTCTTGAATTTATCTAAATATTCTAACGCTTTGCCAGTTCCTAGACAAACCGCCAAAAGCGGGTTAGAGGCAACTATTACAGGAAGTCCTGTTTCTTTAATTAACGCTTTATCTAAACCTTTAATTAAAGCTCCTCCTCCGACTAGAACCATTCCTCTTTCTACCAGGTCGGCCGCAAGTTCTGGAGGGCATTTTTCAAGTGTTAATTTAACATTTTCGATAATCTGTTGAATTGGCTCTGCTAAGCATTCTCGAATTTCTACAGAATTAATCCTTTTAGTCAGAGGCAAACCTGCAACTTGATCTCTACCCCTTACTTCCATCTCGAGTTCATTTTCCCCTAGTGGATAAGCTGATCCGATGCTCATTTTAATATCTTCTGCTGTTCTAGGCCCAATCATTAAATTATAAGTGCGCCTCATATAGTTAACAATGCACTCATCAAACTCATCACCTGCAACACGAAGAGACCTAGCCTCGACAATACCACCTAAGGAAATGATTGCGATCTCTGTAGTCCCGCCTCCGATATCGATGATCATGTTAGCATATGGTTCATGCACAGGTAGATCTATTCCGATAGCAGCAGCCATAGGCTCTTCAATTAAAATCACTTCTTGAGCCCCAGCTCTTAAAGCGGAATCTTCCACAGCTCTCTTTTCAACACCTGTAATACCAGAAGGAACGGCAATTAAAATTTTAGGACGAGTTAAACTACGAGGAGGCGTTACTCTTTTAATCAACACTTTTAACATCCCTTCTGCAATTTCAAAGTCAGCAATAACACCATCTTTCATCGGTCTTACAGTATGGATTCTTCTGGGGGTCTTTCCGATCATAGCTTTTGCTTTTTGACCCACAGCAAGAACTTCATTTGTCTCTGAATCCACAGCAACAACAGAGGGCTCTGCCAAAACGACCCCTTTGCCTCTAACATAAACTAAGGTATTCGCCGTTCCAAGATCGATTCCGATATCACTAGAAAAAAGACCAGATACTCTACCTGCTCTCCCTAGTATATTTTGAGACAATTTTCTCAAAAAATCGCTATACGCCATTTATTATTCCTTTTATGTCTTGAGTAACTCGAGAACATCTTCCCATGTGAGTTTTGCTATCGCTTCATCATCGCAGCTTACAACTTTCTTGACCAATCCTTTTTTTCTCTTCTGCATTTCAGCAATCTTCTCTTCGATTGTTCCAAGAGTAATCAACTTATAAGCAGACACTGAATTCTTCTGCCCTAGTCGATGAACCCTATCGGTCGCCTGACTTTCTACCGCAGGATTCCACCACATGTCATAATGGATGACTGTATCTGCCCCTACAAGATTAAGTCCGGTCCCTCCGGCTTTTAAAGAAACTAAGAAAACTGAAATAGTTTTATCTTCATTGAAGTCTTTAACAATTTCCAAGCGATTCTTACTAGATCCATCTAGATAAGAAAATCGAATCCCTCTTAACTCCAAATCTTTTTTCATAATCTGCAACATTCTTGTATACTGGGAAAAAATCACTGTTTTATGATTTCCTTCAACCAGTGTTTGCAGAAGATCTAAAAGCATATCATATTTAGCAGAATCTCCAGGTTCTGGAGTTTCTTTTGCGAAAATAGCTGGATGACAACAAATTTGTTTTAAGCGTGTTAACGTAGCTAACACATGGATTTGAACCCTATCAAAGCCATCTCTTTGGACAAGTTTTACAAGTTCATCTCTCGCTGACTCTGCATAGGACTTATACAGCTGCATTTGAACTTCACTAAGTTGACAATGATATACAATTTCAGAAATAGGAGGCAAATCGTCTAAAACATCACACTTCATCCTTCTTAAAATAAAAGGAGACACTTTTCTTTTTAAGAAATCTAAATTCTTTTGCAATTCCTGCCCTGACACTCGAACATATTTTTCCACAAATCGATCATATGAACTCAGAAACCCTGGCATTAAGAAATCAAACAAACTCCACAGTTCTTCCAAGGAATTTTCTATAGGAGTTCCCGATAAGATTAGTCTATGATCTGCCTGAACTTGCTTCACTGACTTTGCATTGCGAGTACCGCGATTCTTAATGTGCTGCGCCTCATCCAATACTACGTAGGAAAAAGGAATATTTTTATATCCTTCTATATCTTTTTGTAAAAGCGTATATGAAGTGATAATAACATCATACTCCTGAACATTTTCAATTGTTTTTTTACGAAAAGAAGGAATCCCATCCACAACAATAGACTTTAACTGTCGATTAAATTTAGAACATTCTTCTTTCCAGTTATATAAAAGAGAAGTTGGGCAGACAATTAAAGAAGGGCCCTGCTTTTTATTTTTATATTGAGAAATTGTTACTATGGCCTGAAGCGTTTTTCCAAGCCCCATATCATCTGCTAAAATCCCATTCAGATACATAGTTCTAAGCCGTTCAAGCCATTTCACCCCTTCGAGCTGATAGGAACGTAATGTAGCATTTATCGACTTAGGAACTTCGGAGAAATCAACATTCTTTTCCCCTAAAATTTGCTTTCGAATGTCTACTAATCTATCTGTAATAGAAAAAGTAATAGGCAACCCTTCAAAACAACCTGCATCTACACTTGCTAAACTCCATAGAGGCCTTGAAAGCACGTGATTTTCCAACACTTCAATCCCAAGCTCATCAAACAACTTAACAATTCCTAAAACTCTCTCCAAATCCAATACGAGGATCTTTGGAAGTCGGCTACCTTCTGAAACTTTTTTTACCTTAGCTTTAGGCATATCTAATTCGATAAAAGCTTTTTTAGAAGACATACACTCCCAAAGAGTATCTAGTCTAATACCATTCAAAGCCCCATCTACTTGTAATCGAATTTCATATGAATCAATACGATCTGTATCTACAAGCTCCAATGAAAACGAAGTTTGATCGTAAATAAACTGATCTAAAAGGTTTTGAGGGCAATTAAATTTCACTCTAACTTGATTTCTCGGAATAATTTCCGTCATGAACTCAATAATCTTTTTATCAGATTTTGACACATAAATCCCAGTATCTGGCATGTAGATAAAATCCTGAAAAAGATCTTCCAAAACTTTTCTTTCCTCAACTAAATTCCTAGCTAGAATCCCTTCATTCTGAATAAAGGACATAATTTGACTGTATTCTATCTGAGGAGGAGAGGCCGGAATTTTATGATTTTCGTACTTAAAATGCAAAACAGCTTCCAATTCTCCGTTTAAATAGGAAAGATCACAAACAGCCTCTAAAGACCCACTATATGGGATTGTAACGAAATCTTCAATCACATGCTGATTTGAAATCTCTGCATAACGAGAAAGTTCGGAAAGGGAATTTTCTACAAAAGAACCAAATAAAGGTTCAGGGATGGTAACATCTCTGATTTCCCTTAAGTTCCTTAAATGCAACCGTGTAATTGACTCCCCAAAACGATAAAATGTATTCTTATATAACATGCCTGGCTTAGAACACTCAAAAAGCCTAGCGTCTTCCAGTGTTACAGAATTAGAATCTATCGTAATTAAAGGGTTCATTAAAATTTTTGAAGTAGGAGGTGGAATATATTCTAAAACAAATCGAAATCCAGCAGGAACCGGAGAAAATCGCACAGGTTGATCTAAACTCCCTTCGTACAACCCTGTCAAATGAGGTAAATCATCCTCTTGAGGTAAATAACGAGTTTGACCTATTTTTTGAAAAGCCGATTCAAACATCTTTGCTACGACAAGACCAAATACTTCTATATCCAAATAGCCAATTCGAAGAGACTTTTCTGAGTTGTTATTTTCTGCAAAACGGATATGATTCATAAGTGTTTTTACCGTTTCTTTTTGAGAAACTTCGAAAGACTCTAAAGAAAAACAATACCTCTTACTACTCATGAAAATCGGTTCTTTATAGCAAATAGCGTCTAAAAACTGCTTTAAATGAGGGACATGTAAAGGTTTTGAACGATAGGGTAATCGAAGAGCTAACTGAACCTCTACCTGGTTCTTTGCTTGAACAGTTCCTGAAAAAGAAAAAATTAAATGAATTTCTGCTTTATCTATTTCTAAAGCAGTCTGAGTTCTGAAAAAAGGAGATAAAGCCAAAATTTGAGAGGCTTCTATGTATTCTTGCAATAAATTTTTTTGATTTAGTTCTTCTTGACGCAGAACCTCTTTAGATTCCGCCTCTTTCAATTTCTCTAACAAAATATTTGTCGAGTTTTCATCATGATCTTCTTTTACCATTTCTTCAAAACTAGACTCTTTTGAATAGTCAACAAGTATTTTATCCAAATTTTCTTCTACAAAAAAAAGAAGAGCTGCAATATGTTGGCAATCATAATTGTAGGGGCAATCGCAATTAGAGTCGATTGCTTCACATTCATTACGATCAATTTCTATTTCACTCTCATAGCAATTCTCATATTGACCGAGAACTCTTCCACTTACCTTCATTGACTTTCCATCAAGTTGCAATAGTTTTGCTGACACAACCTTTTGCCTGTCATAAAGATCCTTTCCCTCTTTAATAATATTCGAGGAAAAATCTTGCCTTAGTTTCCGAAAATTAATCATTTGCTTTCTTCTTTTGCAAAAAAATATGAAAAAAACGAAAGAGATTCTAGCCTTTTCAAAAAAGAAGAAGCCATTCTTTACGTCCAGATTCTTTTACCTTTTTTCAATAACGACCGCAAGAAAAAAAATCACTGGCACTAGTAAAACACTTTACGTATGACTCTCAGGCTGTTTTTTTATTTAAAAAAACTTTCAGGAAATTTTAACAACAAAAAACAATAATTTCTCTAAAAAAATAAACTTCATTTAACTAGAACTTCGCTAAATATTTTTTCAGATACAAATATACAACACCACACAACCTTATTTTATATAGCGAACCCCCTCCGTACAAAACAAATTTATCCCCCTCTAATTCAACTATTCTTCTATACAAAATATGCAGATATTGAGACCTCCGATTTAATTTATTGAAAAAGTTGATGAAAAAAAAGATCAAAAATCGCTATTCTATCCTCTTTCGCGATTATGATCGCAAAATGCGGGTGTAGCTCAGTGGTAGAGCGTCACGTTGCCAACGTGAAAGTCGTGAGTTCGAGCCTCATCACCCGCTTTTTTATTACCAGAAACCTTTAACTTAGATCTGCGGGTGTAGCTCAGTGGTAGAGCGTCACGTTGCCAACGTGAAAGTCGTGAGTTCGAGCCTCATCACCCGCTTTTGTACATACCTCATTCTTTAAGGAGTCGAAAAAAATGAAAAACCGACCTTCACAAACTCTGAGCATTTCTCAGGTTACATGCATTGTTCATAAAAAACCAGGAAGTCAAATTGAATTTGAAGCAACGGTTTCTAAAGAACTTATTTCTTTATGCCACGCAAAAGCTATCAAAATCATAGGGAAAAACTTGAGCATTCCCGGGTTTCGCAAAGGAAAAGTCCCAGAATCTTTTATCCTCCAAAAATTCCCTAAAGAAATCCAAGAAAAATGGCAAGAAGCTGTAGTACACGAAGCTATTCAACAGTGTTTTAAACAAACTAATCTAACACCTCTTAATAAAGAAGATGTCGGATTTAAAATGCATACATTCTCTCCAGAGTCTGCTTCTTTTTCATTTTCTTTCGAAGTCAGCCCAGAAATTCCTCATGTAGATCCATCACAATTCAAACTCCAAGAAGTAAAAAAACCTGTTGTTGACGAAGCGAAAATCAAAGAAACCATCCGTCAAACTCTTTTCTTTTATGCTACATGGGATACAGTTGAAGACAAAGAAGTCCAAGAAGGCGACTTTGTTATGCTTGATATAGATCTTTTAGAGACAACTCCCCCCTCTTCTTTATTTACAAATACTCGATTTGAAGTTACCGATGCCTCTATGGCAAAATGGATGAAAGACCTTTTGATTGGAAATAAAGTAGGGGCTGCTTTAGAAGGCATTAGCGTTCCAGACGAATCCGCAGACCCTCTTGAAAAAGAAACTCTACAGCCTCAGAAAGTGCGAATTACCATAAAAAAAATGGAAGCTCCTACTTTACCTGAAATGACAGCCGAGCTCTTTAAAAATCTCGGAGTAGAATCAGAAGAAGATCTAAAGAAAAAAATAGAAACTCTTCTCAATTCACAAGCTGACGAACACGTTAAAGAAGAAAAAAGAACTCAAGTTCGAGAATTCTTACTTAACACCTATCCCTTTGATCTCCCCACAACTCTCATAAATAATGAAGTACGCTTTCGAGTGTCCCAACTAAATAATAATGATGAGTTCTTACAACATTGGAAGTCTCTCGATCAAAATGGTCAAAAAAAATTGATTGAAGTAATCAAATCTCAATCAGAAAAAGCCGTTAAATTATTTCATTTAAGTAGTCAGTTGCTTAAAGACAATAAGCTATCTCCATCTCCTCATAATCTTCCTAAGCTAGCAGAAACTCAGCTTGAAGCATTGGTAAATCCTAATCAAATGATGGATTATAACCAACAGCCGGAACTTAGACGCGCTGAAGCTCTTTCTAAACTAATATTAGAGCAAGCAGAGGACTATGTTATTGCACAGGCATCTGCTAATGTGATAGGTTAAGGTTTGAAATTAGGACTGCTAAATTTTTTAACTTAGGAAGGCTTTGCATGTACCAAATCCCATACGTCGTTGAAGATACAGGCCGTGGCGAAAGAGCCATGGATATTTTTTCAAGGTTACTTAAAGATCGAATTGTTTTTATTGGCACTGAGATCAATGATCAAGTGGCTAATACCGTCATTGCACAATTGCTCTTTTTGAGAGCCGAAGACCCGAAAAAAGACATTAATTTATATATTAATTCTCCGGGCGGTTATATTACTTCTTCTTTAGCAATCATCGACACCATGCAATTCATGGGATATGACATCAACACTTACTGCCTTGGACAAGCCGCTTCTATGGCAGCTCTTTTATTAGCTGCAGGAACTAAGGGCAAACGATTCGCACTTCCTAACAGTCGTATTATGATTCACCAACCTAGTGGTGGAGTAACCGGCACCTCTTCCGATATAGCTTTGCAAGCTAAAGAAATTTTAGTTCTTAAGCATATTTGTGCTCGTCTCATGTCCGAGCGCACAGGAAATTCTCTTGAAAAGATTTTAGATGATTCCGAAAGGGACTTCTTTATGAATCCTGAAGAAGCATGCAAGTATGGGATTATTGACAAGATTGCTGCTCAATCTCGCCCCGAAGACTCTAAAAAATAATTACTTCACCGAGCATTTTATGAAAAAAAAAGAAAAAAGCACAGCTTCTTGTTCCTTTTGTGGGCGCCCAGAAGAGGCTGTTGAGAAATTGATTTCTGGACCCGATTCGTTTATTTGTGATAAATGCATAAAACTCTGCATTGAAATCATTGATAAAAAACCGGTACATCACGAACTAAAAATCCTTAAGCCTAAAGAGATTAAATTAGCATTAGATGAGTATGTAATAGGCCAAGAACGAGCTAAAAAAACAATTGCTGTAGCTGTTTATAACCACTATAAAAGAGTCCGTGCTATCCATAAAAATGGAGAAGTAGAATATAGTAAGTCCAATGTCATGCTACTAGGGCCTACAGGCTCTGGAAAAACTCTTATAGCAAGAACTTTAGCTAAAATCCTCGATGTCCCTTTTGCTATTGCTGATGCCACAACCCTAACAGAAGCTGGCTATGTTGGAGAAGATGTAGAAAACATTGTTCTAAAACTAGTCCAAGCTGCAGATTATGACATTGCAAGAGCCGAAATGGGCATTATTTACGTCGATGAAATTGATAAACTCAGAAAAACAACAAGTAACGTTTCTATCACTCGCGATGTGTCCGGAGAAGGTGTTCAGCAAGCTCTTTTAAAAATCGTAGAGGGCACTGTTGCAAATGTTCCTCCAAAAGGGGGAAGAAAACATCCTAATCAAGAATACATCAAAGTAAATACTGAAAACATCCTCTTTATTGTCGGAGGAGCTTTTGTTCACTTAGATAAAATGATTGCAAAAAGGCTTGGAAAAACAACGATCGGATTTGATGCTTCAGAAGCCACTACTTTTGACACCACTGAAGTCAATTATCTTCTTTCTAAAGTTGAACCAGAAGATCTTATTGAATTTGGAATGATCCCAGAGTTTGTTGGAAGGTTTAATAGTATAGCAAATTGCAATGAGCTCGATATAGAAGACCTTGTTTCTATCTTGACCACTCCTAAAAATGCTATTATCAAACAATATCAACACCTTTTTGCTGAAGAGGATATTTTACTAGATTTTGCTCCCGATTCATTACGTGCTATGGCCGAAAAAGCAAAATTAACAGGAACGGGCGCTAGAGCTCTTCGTATGATTGTAGAATCTCTTTTATTAGATTTGATGTTTGAAGCTCCTTCAGACCCTACAATCCATAAAATCACTATTAACAAAGACTGTTTAACAGAGAAAAAGTCCCCTCTTATCGAAAGAAAAAACCCCGTCTAAAACCTAATAAAGCAGACGTTATTTTTTATACCGTCTGCTTTATATTTTTGCATTCTAAAATAAATATACTAACAAATCCGCCCCTCCAAATACTGCCCATGAACCCACTTTAATTCCTTGAATCTGCACTTTCCTGCAGTTTTTTCCTGATATTGACAGCTTTTTTTAGGCAATAAGAACGCAAACTTTTTTGTCAATTTTTTAATTGAACAAAAGAATGATGAAATCACCAAATCGAATTTAATTGATTTGGTGATTTCATTTTGACATGATAAATTCATCACCAAAACAAGGTATTTGAGAATGCAAAATTCATTCATAGGCCGTAAAAGAGAACTCCTAATCCTTGGAGAACTTTTTAAAAAAAAGTCAGCAAGCCTTGTGGTTATTCGAGGAAGACGTCGTATTGGAAAGAGTCGCTTAGCGCAGGAGTTCGCCAAGAAAACTCCTCACTACGTTTTTTCTGGACTTCCCCCTACAGAAGGCATTTCCTCCGCCGATCAAAAAGAAGAATTCGCTCGCCAATTACAACGTGAAATGAAAATACCCCTTCCTAGAGCGGAAGATTGGGGGGATCTATTTTGGCATTTGGCTCAGCAGACACAAAAAGGAAAAGTCGTTCTTCTCTTAGATGAAATCAGCTCGATGGGTTCAAAAGATTCTACATTTTTAGGAAAGCTTAAAACTGCCTGGGACCTCTATTTTAAAAAAAATCCCCGGCTGATCCTTATCTTGTGTGGATCAATCTCAAGTTGGATCGAAGAAAACATTCTTAGCAGCACTGGTTTTATGGGACGAATTTCTCTTGATCTTATTTTAGAGGAACTTCCTCTATACGAATGTAATGAATTTTGGAATGCAGAGCAGGATAGAGTCTCCGCTTTTGATAAATTGAAAGTCCTTTCTGTAACGGGCGGTGTTCCACGCTACCTTGAAGAGATTTTGCCCAATCAAAGCGCTGAAACCAATATTCAAAGATTATGCTTCCAAAAAGAAGGTTTTCTTTTTAACGAATTTGACCGAATTTTTTCAGATTTATTTTCAACAAGAAGCGCTATTTACAAAACGATTGTCGAAAGACTCTCAGAAGGACCTTGCGAACTTAGTGACATTTATGAAGCCTTAAAGGTTAAAAAGAGCGGCGTTATCTCTACCTATATGGAAGATCTTGTCACCTCCGGGTTTGTATCTCATGACTTTACCTGGCACCTTAAAACAGGACAAGATTCGAAGTTAAGCCACTAACGTCTTAAAGATAATTATTTAAGGTTTTACCTGAAATACATCGAACCCAATAAAAAAAAATTTAAAAGCAAGGACTGAAATTATTAGCTCAATGGCCATCCGCAATGGGATTACAATTTGAAAACCTTGTACTTAGCAATCGAAAGACTCTACAACAAGTTCTCGGTATTGATCCTTCAGAGATTGTAAACGACAATCCATTTTTTCAACGTAAAGCTAAAAATAGACAAGGCTGTCAAGTCGATTACATGATTCAAACTAAATTTGGAACCTGTTATTTATGTGAAATTAAATTTAACAGTCAAGAAATTACAAGAAGCGTTATTGATGACGTAAAACAGAAAATCCAAAGCTTAGCACTTCCTAGAAATATCTCAATAAGACCCATCTTAATTCATTCAAATGGAATAGACGAACATCTGAAAGAAAGTGATTTCTTTTCTTCTATAATCAACTTTAACGACCTCCTATACAGACACTGAGTTGCCGATCTTCTTTCAGTCCCATAGAGGATTGGATGGATCTTCGAAAAGGAAAGGCAAAAATTCATAAAATACTCATTTCTTTTTAGCAAATCTATTAAGAAAGCGCTTCTGCAGGCCTCAATACTTCTTCTATTTGATAGGAACCCGATAAAGCTCCATTTTTCCACTCTAGATTTTTGGGACGGTACGTTTTTTCATATTCAACTCGAATAGCTATAGTATTACTCAAGCAAGAACCTTCAGCTATCTTTCTTAGACTCGGCCAAAGCCAGCGCCAATCCCATGAGCTATTAATCTTATCTAAAGAACGCTTAACATCTGCTGAGTCTTCCCCTACAGGAGGATTCATTAGAAGTCCTAGGCTTCAGCTTTTTTTAGGATATCCACCGCCTACGTTGATGTGAGCTCCAGGAAACCAGACTTGCTCAAGAATTTGCCTCACAACTAGGGAAGAAGGAGGCGTTCAAAGACTAGTATATGAACATAAGTCCTTTAAAATGGATGCTCGTTCCATGGGCAAGTGACAAGCTTTAAAGGCTTGATCTATTAACTTATCATTAAATGGAGCCGTTGGCAATCCACAAGTAGAAATCATTTCAGCAATACTTCTTGCTGTAAAAGCTCCTCGACTAAATTCAAAAATGAAAATATCATCACCTGGTTTATAAGACTCCGCAATTTTTCTATAACCGTCTTTGTCTTTATCAAAAATACCAATGCCCATTGCTTCCCCCGTTAGCTTTTCAAGAGGGACTCCATCATCATAAAACAAGACTTGATCTACCGAGGGTTGAATAGCTTTAAATATCTTCTAAACATTGCTATCATCTTTTGGGCTATCCCAAGTGCCGTCTGCACAAAAAATATTTTTCTTATTCATATTACTTCGCTCTATATTTTCGTTAATAGTTGGTTTGTAAAACCTATTTGGTATTGATCCACTTAGATGATTCCGCTAGAACTTGCCAGGAAACCAATTCTACATTACTGATTTTATGTAACATAAAAACCCTCTTTATATTTTTTAAAATCGAAAACAGTTTGCTTGTTTTTCGTAAAATTTAAATTAAGTTTTGCGAAGAATAAAACTACGCGAATGACAAGGGAATTTTTCAACCAATTAGATTTTTTTCTTACACACACATTTAACATAGAGAATTTAAAATATATAGCAACTATAAATAAAATAAAAACAAACAATTATATGTAATTGACTAAAACCTCAACGATGCAGATAATTAAATGAAAATAAAAAGCTAAAGGAAAAATTATGACAATAATATCTAATCCTCTAGAGCACACTCTTTTTGCTGCTCAAAAAAATGCTATAAACTCTGTATCTTCTCACGTTTTTCCTCGCTACGCAAATACAGGTAGTATGGGCATCTATTTATGTAATGCTATTCACGACTCTTTAGACTGTATTCATCAGTTAGCGACTAGATCCTATGCATTTGCTTTCTCCATCTTAAATATAGCCTATAATTACCTAAAACACCCACTAGCCCCCTTTGTTAATACTTTTTATCCCATTAATCACATTAATGGAGAACGTCACGTAGCTTTAATTTCTCGCAAAATAGAAAAATTTCTGGGAGACAACATTCTATTCCCCCTTAATACTATGAGATTTTGGTCAACCAAAGAAAAAACCCCTTATTCTAACGAAAAAATGGGAGACGTTGTTGATGATATCGTGACTAGTTTAGTCAGGCACAATCAAGAACTTTTGAATCCATCTGGAGAAACTCCCTTTGAATATAGAATGCAAACAGTTGCCGATCCGGATCTCAACGCCTTTGCTATTCCAGGAGGCAAAATGGCTGTTTTTTCTCAACTAGTTAAAGAAATTGCCGAATCTATTCAATCTGGTGATCTCAAAGAGACTAAAATCCACTTTGCAGACGGCACCGTAGCTAATGTAAATCTGGAAGGAGTAACTTTTAAAGACGTCTTAGCTTCTTTAGTAGGTCATGAGATGACTCATATTGCATCTCGCCACTCTCTTGCGCTGATTTCACAAACTTTTGCTAGAGCTATTTTCCATCTTTTAGGAAGCTCATCTAATACACCGAGCTACTTATTAAAGTGTTTTATTTCCCGCAATTTTGAATTCGAAGCAGATGTTACAGGATCTTACTTTGCCGCTAAAGCAGGCTTTGATCCAAGAGGAGCTCTATACTTACAAGAACTCGTTCGCTCTTCTCGATCTCCTGAAGTTCTTCAACTTTTAGAAAAATTAGAATTTGCATTTTCACATCCACCCAGCAAAAAAAGACTGTGCTCATTATTTACTGCCTTATCTACTTTTGCTCCAGAATCGTTACATAAAAAAGTTTCTTGGTCAGCTCCAACTTCTAATCCTTATGACCTAAGCCACGCGAGTCCCGCTGTCTTAACTTCAGAAAAAGTTAGAGCACAACTTGGCCTTTAACAGAAAAAGGACTCTTACTTTTCGTTGAAACCTATTCCATTTCAAAAAAACTATAAATTTATTTGCAAATATCTTGAAAATAAGATGAGATAGAGTTTGAAATGTAAACGGTAGGGTTAAACATGCGCAACACTCGTCTTGTTATAATAGGTTCTGGATTTGGGGGCCTCAATGTCGCTAAGGCTCTCAAAAAAAATAATTTAGAAATTACATTAATAGACAAATCCAACCACCACCTTTTCCAACCATTACTATATCAAGTAGCCACTGCTGCACTATCCCCTGCTGAAATTGCATATCCTATTAGAGAAGTCTTCCGCAACCAGAAAAACACCATGGTTATCATGGGGGAAGCAGTCCACATCGACAAAGAAAAAAAACAAGTGATTCTTGGCAACGGTGATATAGTAGAATATGACTATCTTGTTATTGCAACGGGTTCTAGACATTCTTATTTTGGAAATGATCAGTGGGAATCTTTAGCACCGGGGCTTAAAACCATTTCAGATGCTTTAAATATCAGAGAACACATCTTAATGTCTTTTGAGAAAGCAGAAAGAACAAACTCACCAGAAGAGCGATCTAAATACTTAAATTTTGTGATCATTGGAGGAGGCCCTACAGGAGTTGAAATGGCAGGCGCTATTGCAGAAATTGCCAGAACAACACTCTATGGCAATTTTCGCCGTATTCAACCCGAAAAGTCTAAGATCTTTTTAATTGAAGGGCTTCCTCATATCCTCCCAAGTTATTCTGAAAAACTCTCATTATCAGCTAGAACTGATCTAGATCATCTTGGAGTGCACGTCATTACTGGAAAAAAAGTCACAAATATCACAAGTGAAGGGGTTCAAGTTGAAGACCTTTTCATTGAAAGCATAAATGTAATTTGGGCAGCAGGAAATGAAGCTTCTCCATTATTAAAAACCTTAGAGGTCCCTTTAGATCGACAAGGAAGAGTTATAGTAGGGGCAGACCTCAGCATCCCAAATCACCCTGAAATTTTTATAATAGGCGATGCTTCTCATTCCAAAAATCCAGAAGACAAACCCCTTCCCGGAACTGCGACTGTTGCCCTTCAACAAGGAAAGTACGTCGCTAGACTTCTTAAAAAATTAATTCCACCATCTGAACGCCCCCCATTTCAATATCATGACAAGGGAAGTATGGCTACAATTGGAAAAGGGAAAGCCATTGCAGCCATTGGCAAACTAGAATTTACAGGTCTCTTAGCTTGGCTAATGTGGGGACTCATCCACATTGCTTATCTCGTTGGGTTTCGAAGTAGATTTGGAGTTCTTATTGAATGGATTATTGTTTTTACCACAGGACAAAGAGGTGTAAGATTAATTACAAAAAGTATAGATTCTGAATTACCTCATAAAAAACCCTAATACATCAGTTTTTTGCTCTTTTTCTAATCGCCACCCAGCTTTGCTCCACGGCCTTTTCTTTTTACTAGGCCTTGGATTTATACAAGACTTAAATTGTGCGTTTTTGATCCCTTTTTTTACCCTCTTAGTTCCGCTAATATGGAAAACTCCCCGTAAAGCCCTCCCCCTTTTCTGTCTTTTTTTACTCGCCTGTTTTTACGGACATCTTAAAAGAGAACGCCTTCCTTCTCAAGATATGGTAAATGGGCTAGCTCATTTTATTCCGTCAGAAATCAAAGAACATCGATCCCATTTTAAAAAAATGGAGTTTTTAACGGGGACCATTTCCTCTATGGAAACATCATCTGGCGCCACTTTTAAAAACATCTCTTGCTCTATCCCTCTATCGTCTTCTATAAAAAGACCTTTTATTAATTCATCCTATTACATTTACGGCTCTTTAGAAAAAAAAGGGAATCCCGATTTTTACTTTTCTTTTAATCCTGATCTTTTTACTCCTTGGACACCGATCCCCTACTCCTTTTCTCTTACAGAGTGGCGATTTAACATAAAACAACTCTTATCTCAAAAAATCCACACACTTTTTTCTGATTCTAATGTGGCGGATATAATGACCGCCCTTACTATCGGAACACTCGACAACCGAATGCTTAAATTCGACTTTGGAAAACTTGGATTACAACACATTTTAGCTATTTCTGGTTTTCACTTTGGGCTTTTAGCTTTTTTCTTAGCTCTTTTTTTCAGAGCTGTTTTCAAGGAAAAGATCGCCTATCTAGCTCTTTTGGTTTGCTTAACTCTTTACTTACTTCTACTTGGCAATTCCCCCTCCATCTTAAGAGCCTATCTAGCTCTTTCTCTTTATTTGATTAGCAAACTCGGAAACTGGCAATCTAGTGGTCTTAACATCTTAGGTACCGCTCTTTTCTTAGAACTCCTTATAGATCCTCATGTCATTTCCCATCTAGGATTTCAACTCAGCTTTCTAGCTACTTTTTCTATTTTATTTCTCGCCCCATTAACAAAAAAATGGACACTTCTATTTTTTCCATATAGAACTACAAAAGAAGCTATGCAATTACATTTTATCGAAAGATGGACCTATCTTCTTTGCTGCTTTTTAAGATCTACTGTTGCATTAAACATTGCTGTAAGTCTTGCTACTATTCCTGTGTGCCTTTTTTACTTTCATAAATTCCCTGTTTTAAGCCTCGCCTACAATCTCTTTATTCCAATCGCTTTTTCTCTATCCCTATTCCTTCTATTAGTCTCCCTTCCTTTTTTTCTTCTATTTCCTCCTTTGGCTTCATTCATTACTCAATTTAATGAATTTTTCACCTCAGAAATCCTATCACTTATCTCTCAATCCCCCCTCTACTTTGATATTTATCTTCGCACCCCCCATTTTCCCCTATCCCTACTTCTTATCATTCTTCTTTTTATTTTTTCCCTTCCTCTAAGTTCCTGGCATCAAATTTCTTCTAAATAATTCAAGATATTTCCTCTTGTTTCTTTATGTTAAAAAAAATACCATGCACATTCTCTTTTAAAACAAGGACCTCTCATGAATTGGCAAAACTTTAAAAAACATGTTCTTTTATCGACAACATTGTCTTGTTTTAGTTTGAATGTTGGATCTCTTTATGCCACTCTTACATTAAGTGGCGCTAATGTCTTTTCAGGAAATACAACTGTGTCTTTAGGAACTTTGCAAGCTGGGGCCACCAATACTTTTTCTCAAAACTCTTTAGTGTCTTTTACCAATGTTCCCAGCGCGATTCTTGATTTAAATAACTTCAGCAATATTGTAGGCGGTCTTTCTGGCGGAGGCCTCTTAGGTGGACATGTCACTCTAGGCTCTGCTCGCTTAAGTGTCGGATATGCTAATGGAACTAACTCCTATGCTGGCGTGATTTCCGGAACAGGCAATTTGAGGAAGATTGGAGCTGGAACTCAATCTTTGACTGGAACTAATACTTATACAGGAACTACCTCAGTCGAAAATGGAGCTCTCTCACTTGTTAGTACTGGTTCTATTGCAACTTCCACTTCTGTATATGTCACTGGAGCTTTGCACATCGAAAATACTACCTCTGGAGCTAGTATACAAACCTTATCTGGATCCGGCCTTATAACTCTCGGCACTCGAATTTTAACTATTTCCCAAGGAACAGATCAAACATTTTCTGGAGGGATTTCTGGGATTTCTGGGATTTCTGGCATTTCTGGAGGAATCATAAAACAAGGATCTGCCACTCTAACACTCAGCGGAGCAAGCGGATCTAATACCTATTCAGGAAATACAACTGTGTCTTTAGGGGCTTTACAAGCTGGAGCCACCAATACTTTTTCTCAAGACTCTTTAGTGTCTTTTGCCAATGTTCGCAGCGCGATTCTTGATTTAAATAACTTCAGCAATATTGTAGGTGGTCTTTCTGGCGGAGGCCTCTTAGGTGGACATGTCACTCTAGGCTCTGCTCGCTTAAGTGTCGGATATGCTAATGGAACTAACTCCTATGCTGGCGTGATTTCCGGAACAGGCAATTTGAGGAAGATTGGAAATGGAACTCAATCTTTGACTGGAACTAATACTTATACAGGAACTACCTCTATCGAAAATGGAGCTCTTTCACTTGTTAGTACTGGTTCTATTGCAACTTCCACTTCTGTAGATGTCACTGGAGCTTTGCACATCGAAAATACTACCTCTGGAGCTAGTATACAAACCTTATCTGGATCCGGCCTTATAACTCTCGGCACTCGAATTTTAACTATTTCCCAAGGAACAGATCAAACATTTTCTGGAGGGATTTCTGGCATTTCTGGAGGAATCATAAAACAAGGATCTGCTACTCTAACACTCAGCGGAGCAAGTGGATCTAATACCTATTCAGGAAATAGCTTAATTTCTTTGGGAATGTTAAAATCTGGAGCAACAGGTTCTTTTTCTCCTAATTCTATAGTCGTTTTTGATAATATTTCTAGCTCTATTTTGAATTTAAATAGTTTTAATAATAGTGTAGAGGGCCTTTCCGGAGGAGGTACCACAGGGGGCAATGTTTCCTTAGGATCTGCTGCCTTAACAATATCTAATGACTCTGATGAATCCTATGCTGGAATTATATCTGGAACCGGCTCTGTTATTATGCAAGGATCCGAAACTCAAACTTTATCTGGGACTAATACTTATACTGGAACTACTAGTATTTCAAATGGCACCCTAGCTCTTAAAAACTCCGGATCTATTTCAACTTCAGTTGAAGTCGATATAGGGTATGGCAGCATTTTGGACATCTCTGCAACCACAGCCGGTGCTATTATTGGACAGCTCTCTGGACGTGGCGACGTTACATTAGGATCCAAATCGCTTATTGTAACCCAAGCAACATCATCTACACTATTTGGTGGAGTAATCTCAGGAACAGGGAATTTTATAAAAGCTGGCAACAAAGCTTTGTTACTATCCGGTCTTAATAGCTATCAAGGATCTACAATCCTAACAGCCGGAACTTTAAAACTTCTAAATCCAAATTCAATTATAGATTCCAACTCTGTCGTAATTACAGCTGGTTTGTTAGATGTTTCTTCATCCGGCGCACATATAAATAGTTTGGAAGGACTTGGTGGTAGCGTAGATATTGGAGATCAAACACTAGTAGTTACTCAAAATGCCAACTCAACTTATGCTGGCCTTATCCGAGGAACTGGTGGAAACCTTACGGTCCTTTCTCCTACAGGATTTAACTTACAACTAGCCGGAATTAACACCTATACTGGAAATACAATCCTCGAATCGGGAATTCTTAGCGTTATAGGAACTGGTTCTATTGGTTCTTCAGAAGCAGTAGTACTCTCTAGCGGCGCATCTTTTCATATTGATAATACTACTGCTGGCACCAGTATAAAGACCCCATCTGGTTCTGGTTCCATTCTATTGGGAAGTCAGAGATTAACGATCCTTCAAAAAGCTGATTCTATCTATTCCGGTATCATCAGCGGCTCTGGAGGATTAAACAAACTATCCTCAAACACATTGACATTGAGCGGTTCTAGTAGCTTTACTGGAGGAGTTTCTTTATTTGAAGGCCAAATTACCCTCTCAAATGATCATGGCCTAGGGCTCTCCGGAACTCTTCAGATGGAAGACTCTACAACTCTTAATTTAAACGATAGCATCGCAGTAGACAATCCCTTATTACTTGCAGCTGGAATTGGAACCATCAATGTTTCAACAGGAGCAGCCTTGCTTTCTGGAAATATTTCAGGAACTGGGGGATTAGTTAAAACAGGAGTTGGAACACTCGTAATAGAAGGGGAAGGAACTTATACTGGAAATACCATATTAAGTGAAGGAACCCTTTCTATTAACACCTCTATTACTTCTGACATTATAACAAGTCCAAATACTATTTTAAATGGCATTGCAACAACTACAGGATCCATAACTGTTCAAGGAACTCTTGCTCCAGGAAATTCTCCCGGTGACATATCTTCGAGTGGACCTATTAGCCTTGACGATGGCTCTAGCTTAGTTATTGCTTTAGGAAGCACGTCTAATTCAACCATTTCAACTTCTGATACGTTAACAATTGCACCAGGCACAGCTGTGCTTTTTGCAGCAGGGCTAGATTACGATCAATTCAATCAACAAATTATATTTGCAACGGCAAATAAAGTAGTAGGCGAATTCTACACAACCAAAACCAACTCTCCTATACTTCTATCATCTCTTTCTTACGACTCTAATCAGATTACCGTAGACCTATCCATAGCAGATTTTTCTTCCATATTTCCTCCTGGAAATGCAGTAAATACATGGGGTGCTATTTCTACAGTCCTTGAATCCACTAGTTCAAGCTTAAATAGCATTCTTAAAACCATGTACCCTCTTAGCCTCCCTGAAGTTTATACAGCTTTGAATCAAATGCAACCAGCCCTTTTGAAAGGCCTTACGATTTCTCAAGAAAATAACATGGTTAAAATTCAAGATTCTTTAAATTTCAGATTAGAAGAAAAACTAAATGAAGTGCACTGCGCTTTGCATCGCTCTGCCAAAAAAGGCGATAATCCCAAAACTTCTTGTGAAAGCAAAGAAAAAACATTTCATACTTGGGTTGATGGGTTTGGGGATGTTCTTCACCAAAACTCTAGTTATTCTGCAGCAAGTCCTCAAGTAGGATATCAAACAGAAACTGGTGGTGTCGTCGCTGGATTTGACGGCCATTTTTCTAACTACTTCTATGCTGGAGCACTAGGTGGTTATACAGACTCTGACATCTCTTGGGCAAATGCACAAGCTAGTGGTGATATTCAAACGGGATATGGAGGATTATACTTTGCTGCCATGAATGACATGTTCTTCGCAAACACATCCGCAATTGGAAGCTGGAGCAGCTATAGTGCCAAAAGAAATATTATCTATCCTGGAGTTAATGAAACCGCTAAAAATGATCACGGTGGGTCTCAGTTTCTTTTTAATATCAATACGGGTGTCAATCTAGGCTATGGGGCCTTCACAGCTAGACCCTTTAACTCCTTCGATTATATTACTCAAAACGAGTCCAGTTTTACAGAAACTGGAGCCGGTGTTTTCAACTTATTTGTCGACAATGTTAATGCCATTATGCTTCGAAATGAACTCGGCATGCAATTTGCTGGATGCCTCTGCTTAAAAACTAGTAAGTGGACCCTTTCTCCTAAACTTTCTTGGGTCCGAGAAGTCCGTGTTAAAGGAGACAACTACATGACTCGGTTTGCATGTACATCGGTCCCATTTAAAGTTACCGGTTACTTCCCAAGCCGAAGCTTATTCTCTCCTGGCATCACCATATCCGGATCTATGCTCGAAGATACTCTAGCCCTTGAGCTCTACTACAACGGAGAATTTGGACAAAAATATAGCGATAGTAGCTATGGGGGACAGATCCGATTTGGATTCTAGTCCTAAGACCTGAAAAGACGCTTTGCATTCTGACCGCAGTTCATAACCATGCGGCTAAAAAAAAGATGACGGGATACACTCCATCGATCAGGTCTAGGCCTTTTTATAAACGAAACAAAAAAACCGTAGACACCTTATTATAAAATATTTACAGCCATACTTGGCAAAATATCGGATTTCGACCCGATATTTTCATTAATTTTTCCGGAATTTAATCCGATACTAGAGTCAAAAGCAACTGGGGAGTGTTTATTTACAAGCCAAAAACCAGGTGTATCGTCGCTATTTTATCCGAAAAACTACTCTTACTGAACGGATGTCCATTCTTGTTGGGCAACGGGGCATTGGAAAAACAACATTATTAATCCAATACTTATTAGATTTCGTTCAAGGAGATTTACTTAATCCAAAGATCCTCTAGGTTCCTTCAGATCATTTAATTTTGGGAGAAACTAATCTTTATGCAATTGCCGAGCACTTTACTCGAAATGGTGGAGAATTTATTGCTTTTGATGAAATTCATAAGATAGAAAATTGGTCCATCCTGTTAAAAAGCATCTCCGATAGTTTTCCCAAACTAAAAATTCTCGCTTCCGGAAGCTCGGCTCTTGAAATCCACAAAGGTTCTCATGATTTAAGTCGAAGGGCTATAGTCTATCCAATTCTTGGGATGTCTTTTCGAGAATATTTAGAGATGGCATTAGGAATTGAATTCAAGGCTATTAACCTTGAAGAGATGCTCCTCAATCACCAAAAATATTGTCATCACGTCATCTCAACCTTAGAAACCCACAGCAAAGAAAAAATTCTGATTATTTTTCGAGATTACTTAAAACATGGTTTTTATCCTTATTGCTTTGAACTCCGAGAAGAAGCAAAATTTGAGATTACATTAGAGCAAAATGTACATACCACACTAGAATCTGATCTCACTTCTATTTATCCTCACCTCTCTGGAGCTAGCATCAAAAAGGTCCGTCATTTGTTAACATTTATCGCTCAGAATGTGCCCTATTCCCCTAATTGGAGCAATTTAAGTAAGATTTTAGAAATTGGAGACGAACGCACTCTAAAAAATTATTTCACCTTGCTAGAAGATGCAGAGCTCATAATATCTTTATATAAAAGCTCTCAAAAACTAGGCACACTAGAAAATCCCAGCAAAATTTATTTGCACAATACAAACCTTTGCCACGCCATTGCAAAAGGTAGTGGGAATAAAGGAACTATGCGAGAAATATTTCCCTTTATGAAGGCTAGGTCCGATTTGGATTCTAGCCTCAAGGTTTGAATGCTATGCAAGATATCTCTAGAAGGGCAAGCATTGAGATCGTCCCATCAAAAAACTTACCCATAAAAGGATCTATTGCACGTTGCCGCTACACAAAAAGATAATTCCCGGATTGAACAGCTTGTGAATAAGGCTTAATAGCCTGAGGAGCCTCATCAGTTCGAATTTCCATTATGCTGCTATAAGCGCATAAGCTAGAAAAAATCATTGCAGTAACCAGAATAAGTATTTTCATGAAATTCCCTAAAAAAAGTGTAGACTAGCGGGGTACAAACTGCGCTAGTTTTTTATTGAACTTTAGGATTCTTCTTAGAATCTGCATATTCTAGTATTTTCTTTATCAACACGGATACCTCCTGGATCGCTAAATAAAATAGCTAATTTTTCTACTAATTCAGATCCTCGAGGCACAACAGAGAGAATTTCGTCGACTGTCAAGCTAGGAACTATATTAAACGACGTATTCGTTGAAGCAGAGTTCGTTCTTAAAAAAGAATCTCCTTTCTCATATATAGTAACTCGGACTGTTTTGCCTGTTTTTTTAGCATCTAAATAAGCAGAATAAGATTCTAAAGCTCCTAGAATTCCACCGCCTACAATCTTAAACTCACGAATTGGATGTGTCTTTAACGTTCTATTATCTGCTGATAGCCTGCTTATAAAAAGCAAACTCAAGCTCATCTATTCTTATTCTCATTGAATTTCTCCGTTAAAACAAATAGACCAGCCTTTTTTCATCTGGGATTGAACTTTCATATACTGTTTGAAAAACAAAGGATCATATTCCGTTAAGCGCACTTTTTTGCCATCCAATCTAATCCAAGGATCTATTCCTCTAAATTTACATTTTATTACTAAATCAGCATCGACAGGCTCTACAATCTGATAACTATCTTTAACAAAAAGAAGTTGGTTCATTTTATCTCGAATGAACGCATTTTCAGACTGCATGAGAAAGTTCCAAATGACTTGATCTGTCCCAAAATGAATGTCTTCTAATGAAACAATACCAACTTCTAATCCCTTCAACATGGCTTCTGCCAAAAGATGAGAAGCTAGATTATTTGTAGCACTTCCCCAGCAATTTTGAGTCATAAAAAGGCTAGACAAAGACAGTTTTTTCATTAAATTATGATCCGAACTTACCCAAGAACCTTCTATAAATTGTAAATCCTTAAAGATCTGCCTAGCTTCTTCTAAACTAAGAAAGCCTTGATAGTAGGCCCCTTGAATATTGTAATCGATGCGATCAGCGCACAGATTAGGGAGGTCTTGCTCAAGAGCTGGAAAAAGATCGTGCGTAGGAAGTACTTGATCTACCCTAAAATTATATTTCCGTAAAATATCTCCAAGTCCTCTTTCTTCTAGAAAGACTTCGTGTATGCTAGTTTGATAATCCTTATCTTGGTTTTCTTTTGCAAAAATATAGTCTCCTACATGAGAAAAGACTGTATGTGATACATCATGCAAGAGACCCGCAATCTGCTCTTCCAAAGAAGCTTGTTTTTCTCTAAGAAGAGCAAAAACACCCAAAGAGTGCTCGTATCTATTATACTCTTCTTTATGAGTTATATAGTAAGACACTCCATATTGACGAACTAGCTTTAACCTTTGAAATGCTGAACTCTCAATAAGCTCTAAAAGAACAGGTTCCTCTACATTTATAGGACCATAAAAAGTTTCAACTATGGCAGCTTGAAAAAAAACTGGAATTAATAAAAAGAAAAACCGATAAATATGTCTCATAGTCTCCAGTCTATTTAAAATGAATTGCGAATATAGCGAAGAGAGAAGATTAGAATCAAGAAATTTACTGTTGTGATTTATAGTGCCCTTTTTCAATCGAGGTCGCTGTCTTATCCATGACCTGCTGATTGCAAACAATATCGAGACGCTTAACGTCTTTGATGACCTGAATAAATTCATCCTCTTCAGTTTCCATGACGCTTGGAACTGAGATATTCTGCAAAGTCGTGCAGGTATTCTACATGAGAGCTTGACCCATGTAAAAGAATAACAACTCTATCTTTTGCCTGACTGTCATAAAAACGATAGCTAAGTGCTGCTCCATCTCTAGCTATGAATGATTTCAAAGGTGGAGCTGTTTTTCCAAGATATCAAATACACTGATAGGACTAATCCTCATAGCAAGCGCTCTTTAATGAACACACTCTTCCCCTTAAAAGCCATTCCTAGAAAAAGAATCTTTTCTATCCCACGACTTTTAAGCTCGGCTGCGTATTTTTTTTCTTCAATTTGCTTTAGTGCGTCTTCAGATCCCTTTTCCAAGTCTTCTTTCTCGTCGACTTTCTTAAATTCTATAACAATACCTAAAGAAGAAGGATCTTTTGGAATTAAACACACATCATATCGTCCAAAACCACTTTCGCGGTTAGATTTAACCTCATGTGTTTTAGTCAAAGTAATGAGTAACCCCAGGACAAAAGCATGATAGACTTTTTCTGGTTCATCTTGAGCTGTATCATAAAAACTCATGCAATTAACAATAAAAACCTGAAACATTTTAGAAAATGTTTCAATATTACCTGTTGTTAAGCTATCTAACAATGTGACTAAATCGTCACTTGGGAGATTGCGAGCCATCCACTCAACAATCATCGCTTTATAAAGGTCATGAATCTCCTGATTAGGGATTTTAAGCTTACATTGTAATGCGCCATCTTTGTAAACAGGTTTTTCTGCTAAAGTCAAATAACCACTGAAAAGAAAAAGCCCCCAAACAGAATCCGTTTGACCTGCTAGATTTTTAAATACAGTCCCTTCATTAATGGGCTTTGTAATAGCTTCTCCACGAAGTAGTTTCTCCAGATCTTTTTTTAAAAGCGGGGATCCCTGAATAACGAGCTTCTTAATGAGTTCATTATCACTTGTATTGACCCAATAAGGCATGAGTTCGCCTTTTTTCTCTATATATTGTAAAATCGACCAGGGATTATATAAAAAATTCTGTCCAATCCTATATCCATTATACCACTTACGGACCTCTTCTATTTGGAGAGAAATACCATACTCTTCTAAAAGGCCCTCCACTTCTTCTTCAAGAAGTCCAAATTTATCACCAAAGGCTTCATCTAAAACAGTGTAACAACCAGGATTATTCAGACCTGAAAAAACACTTTCCTTACTCACTCGTAAAACGCCTGTTAAAACAGCTTTTTCTAGATATGAATTATCTTTCAATCCTTCTGTAAACCAATTGCGCATAAATAAAATCATAGGATCATAATAACCACATAAATACGAATCTAAAATAGGAGTATCATATTCATCTATCAAAATAACCACACGCTTATCGTAATGCTTTTGTAACCAAGCTGTAAGTAATTGCAAACTAACTTCAAAAAGCCCTTGCTCATTAGGAACTTCATCTACAATAGCTTTAAATTGTTTTTTTTCCCTTTGAGACAGTTTTTCCGATTCTAAAAGATAACTATGCCTCTCAAATTCTTTTGCAATAAGTCTCTGAATCCCCCTATAAGCCTCCACGGCATTTTCATTAAAAAGATTTGATAGTTTTTCAGTAAAAATACCTGCAATTTTAAAGTAATTTATATTGATTTTAATTAAAATAATTACTATTATATTGCCTTTTATTACAGATAAAAGCGCGTATATATGACAAAGAAAAGAAGAACTTTTAAAATTGAATTTCCTGATATAAATACAAATATCGACGTTACCCTATTCAAACGAAATGCTACGATATTTTTTCAAAATGTTCCTGATCCGAGAGTTAAAGACAATTGCACTTATTCTCTAGTTGA
>CAMDHO010000003.1 GCA_945898205.1 Chlamydia trachomatis
CAAACGAAAGTAATCACGCGTTTTTTATTTGAAAATAAAAAAAGAAGAGGACATATAAAGCTTTAATCTTCACAAAAAGGCTTGCTATGTCACTCTCCAAATTCTTTCATATCTTATTCCAAACTAAAATTGCAATATTCAAATATGCAGAAGAGCAGGCAGATGCCATTATTTTTTGGTTCGCCGGAACTATTGGGGGTTGTCAAATTCCTCTAATTGCCTACCCCCAATAGTTCCGATGAACCCAAAAGATTTACAAAATGCCTTTCCTGGGGTCGATGGATTTTCTATGCGTAACATATTTAGGATGAGGGCTTTTTATCTTTCTTCTCAATTTGTGCCACAACCAGTGGCACAATTCGATGAAATTAAGAACCTCAGCATCCTAGCTCAAATTTCATGGAGCCATAATGTCATCTTGATGGAAAAATTGGATAAGATGGAAGATCGTTTATGGTATGCTAAAAAGGCAGTAGAGTGTGGTTGGAGTAGGAATACTCTTGCTTCATGGATAGACTCAAAGCTGCATAAAAGAGAGGGGAAGGCTATCACAAACTTTACAGCAACCCTACCATCCTCACAGTCGGATATGGCTCAACAGATTCTCAAGGATCCGTACCTTTTTGACTTCCTTACATTACGTGAAGATTATGAAGAAAAAGACCTGGAAGATGGACTTATTGGACACATTCAAAAATTTTTGCTAGAACTTGGGCAAGGTTTTGCCTTTATGGGAAGACAGTATCAGCTAGTAGTAGAAGGAGACACGTACTATATAGACCTTTTGTTTTATCATGTAAAGCTTCGGGCTTTTGTTGTGATAGAGCTCAAAGCAAGACCCTTTAAACCGGAAGATGCGGGACAACTCAATTTCTATTTATCAGCTATTGATGATAAGGTGAAACATCCAACTGATAACCCAACTATCGGAATTCTTTTATGTAAATCAAGAAACAAAGTTAAAGCCGAGTATGCCTTTAGGCATATCAATAGACCTATGGCTGCAGTTGAATATGAAACCATGCTAACAAAATCTATTCCTGAAGAAATGAGGTCCGGATTGCCAACTATTCAAGAGATTGAAGCAGAATTGGAAGCAGAGGATATTGCCACTAAAGATTCTTGTTTAAAAAAAGATGAGAAGTGAAAATGACGAAAGACTATACCGTGCCAATAGAGATACAGGGAGAACTTGCAAAGAGGGCTAAGACTCTGGGTGAGAAATTAAAGCTTAGATATAAGTATTTTCCGGATGCTCGAGGTAAATTTATTTATCTTGCAAGAATGAAATCGGGGGATAAGTTTTATGAAAGGCTCGGGCGGCTCACCTATAAAGGAGATACGGAAAAAATGAAGTTTGCTATTTTTAGATTCGCTTCAGGGAAATATGATGCAAAGGAGTGGCTTTTTCCGGGATCTCAGCACTTAGATGGGACAATTGAAGGAGCTTTAAAAGCTGTAATTGAAGCATATCCAGAGTGAAACATTGATAGATTTTGTGATGGAGAACTTGCTTCTATTGCTCAAGAGTGTAAAATTTTTTAGTGACTGGGAATGTTTCTGAACAATCTCTAGAAAGAAAAAAACCCCGGCTTCGCCGAGGCGTATTGCCGATCAGAACTATCCGATCCACGTCCTTGATTGTCTTTAAAGAGCTTTATAGTTTTTTGTCTTGCAGCCATGGATAGTAATGTCGGTAAATGTTGTCTTTTTACTACTTTCTTATCCATTAGGTTATTTAAAAAGAGAGCAGGATGTGTTGATTTGAAGGTGATTTTCCTGAAAAACTGTCAAATATTTTTAGTGAAAACGCGGTGCCTGAAGCTATGAGCTGTCCTTGACTTTGTTTTGACCATATTGATAGATTTTCGTTTGTTTTTTATTCTAATTTCCTTGGAATTTCATTGTCTTTTCTAGTAAACTCCTTTTTATATTAGCAGGCCTTTGCGAAAATAAGTTGTTAATAAGATGATTTTTTAAAATGAAAGAAATATAAACAGGGCCCTATATTGATGGACGAGATTGAAAAAGTAATAAACCAGATTAGGCAAGACAACAAGATATTGCTCGAGAATTTTGAAGAATCTCTAGAGAGAGGAGGACTAAGTAAGAAAACTGTTGATAAGCATGTTAGAAATAGTGATTTTTTTATAAATGAATTTCTTCTCTATGAAGATCCAATGCCTGCAAATGAAGGTTGCGCGCACATTAGCATGTTTCTAGGGTATTGGTTTATAAAGAAGGCTATGTGGGCAAATTCATTAGCAATTAAGGAAAATGCGGCAAGTTTAAAAATATTTTATACATTCCTTTGTGAGCTAGGTGAAGTTGAAGAAAAAGACCTTAAGGAAATGATTAAAGTAATAAAAGAAGAGATGCCTGATTGGATCGCAACGATGAAACGTTATGATGATCCCAATATCGATGACATGAAGGAAGTTTGGGATTTGTAGAGTTGGACATGAAGGAGTTTTTCGGTGCTTTTATTGCGACTTATCAGCAATACTATTAGAAAATTCGCTTACTTATATCTAGATTAAATAGGGAGTCCTATCAGGTGGCGCAAAAGAAGCAATTTCTAATTATATTGCTTATCGTTTTTTTAGGATTTCTTGGCATCTCAATGCCATATCTAATTTTTCCTGCCTTATTTTTAAATCCTGAATATTCCATCTTGCCGGCGAATTGGGGAGAGTCGAGTCGTGCTATTTTTTTAGGGATAACACTAGCAGCCTATCCTCTTGGGCAATTTATAGGATCTCCGATTCTGGGAGCATTATCTGATGATTATGGACGTAAAAAAATACTTTCAGGAAGTTTGATGATTTCAGCATTTTGTAACTTGTTTACAGGATTATCTATTGAATGGCAGCAGCTGGGACTTCTCATTTTTAGTCGATTTATTGCAGGGCTTATGGAAGGAAATGTATCTATAGCAAGGGCTATGGCAGCGGATATTAAAGCAATAGCTAAGCAGGAAACTTTTGGAAAAATTAATGCAGTGTCTTCTATCGCCTATCTTATTGGGCCTCTTTTAGGAGGCTTAATGACGGATAAAAACTTGATGGAGAGCTTTACAGCAGCGACTCCATTTTACTGTATTTGTATTCTTTTTATATTCCTTTCCATAGTTTCAGTAAAGTTACTTAAAAATGGAGTTATTAAGTCGTCGGTTGTGATACAGACTATTTGGCAACGCTTTAATCTTTTTAAGCGACTATCTGTATTATTTTCTAATAAAAAATTGCAATTTCTTATGATAGTGGCTACATTTTTCACTCTCGCAGTGGATTGTTTTTATGAATTTGGTCCGATATATCTTACGATTAAGTGGTCATTAGGTCCTTCACAGCTCATCGTTTATAATGGAGTATTGTGCCTTGGGCTGGCTATTGGAAATGGCTGGCTTCCTGTTTTTTTTTCTTCTCGTATTGCAATTCGAACCGCGATCATTTGTTTTATTGGAGTATTCGCGATTCTTTTAATGGGGACAGCGGTCACCAATTCGAGCTTAGTCATGATGCTATTGTTTGGTTTTAGCGGGATTGCTATCGGGCTTGTAGTGACTCTAATTACAGTGGAAATTTCAGATTCTGTCGCCGATTCGATTCAGGGAGAGGTAATGGGAATTCAAATTTCTTTACGAGTTTTAGGAGATGCTCTTATTTGTTTGTTCGGAAGTGCTCTGTTATTAATTTCTTTTAAATTCATTTTAATTTTTGCTTCAATAATGTCTATTGCTGTATTGATGTTTTACTCTCTAAACAAAAAATCGAGGCTCTAGTGCCTGGTTGGCCTGTAAAGTAATATATTAGTGCTTTCTTCTTGAGCGCGTTGTTTGTTATAGTCTTGCCGAATTTTTTTATTAAATTATACTTTATAAGAGATAGGTTTTTCATAGTGCTGTCCATGTCAGATACATCTAGTGCCACTCATTTGGTTCCATATCAACCGCTGTTTCAGGAAGATGTAGATCCTATTTTAAAAAGTAGGATTAGGATATGGTATCCCGGTCAAAAAAACTGTGAAAGACCTGAGGGGGAATTTCCTGTTTTAGGAAGAGATTATAAAGTCTTTATTAAAGCTCATATTTTAGTAATGATCCTTGGTGAATTACAGAAAACATTCAACAGAAAGATGACGGCTCATCTAAATGGAAGCAGTCTTTTAAAATATGTAGCCCCTATTTATGAAAAAAGCAACGATCATGATGCAGCGGTCATTATTACGGATCCTGCAGAAGATAAGTATCGATCATTTAACATGGTAGATAGGATTATACGCTATGTTTTGGGAAGGCTTTTAAGTATAGAAGTTAGCTCTGAGATGAATTTAAAAAGTTTAGGTCTTAAATTAAGTCCTTTTAACGTAACTAATTCTGAACATAGTTTAGGGAGTTATAGTTTTGAAGGCGAGGATTCTGATCTTGATGGAAAAAAACTGCCGTTAGAACTTTCAATTCATTCTATTAGCCATCCAGATGTTCCCCTGCACTTTACAAACCTAGATCTGTATATCCCGCTTAATTTGTATAGAGTTTTAAAAAAAGTAATTCCTAAGCCCTTACGAGAAGAATTTAGAACGTCAGTAGAGGGAAGATGTTATATAAAGCCAGTAGATATGGAGGTGTCAAGACTTGGAAGCATAGCAGCTGATCAGTTTGCTCTATTTTCTAAAGAAATCAAAAAAGGAGAAGATATATCTCCGGTTTTAAAAAATATTAAAAATCGAATTATCACATCCCTGCTGGCCTCTAATCCATTAGCAACAAGTGATCCTTATCAATATGCTCGTTTTATAGTTGCTATAACGGATGGTTTGATTTCGTTAGATTCTCAAACGTTTGCTTTTTTTCTGAATAAAGGGGGCTCTTTAGTCGGAAATCAAATTGCAAAAATGGTAACTTGGTGGGCTGATAGAAAAAGAGACTGGATTCCAAATTATAAGTTCTTTTCAGTGTGTACAGCTTTGATGAGCTGTCCCCAAGACAGTCTTCTAACTAGGTTTTTTATAGAAGAGCTGTCTTCGTTGATTCAGATGGCTGATATTGACAGCAGTGGATTGCAAACTAGTTGGATTTCTTTTTTTCAAAAGTTACTAGAGATCAATCCTAGACAAGAAAAAAGTGCAGTTCCTGTTCTTTTAAGATTATTTATTCCTTTTTTTGCACAGGAGATTGGTTTAAAGAAAATTGCAGGAAAGGCTCAGTTGCAAACAAAATTCCAGATAAATACGAGTTTTTTACATATTCCTATTCCTGTGCTTAATGAAGAAGAAAGTCAAGGTTTTCCAGTCTCAGAGCAAGGGGATTTGCCGAGCCCTGCAGGGCTTTTAGGAGATTTTCGATCTCTTCCATTATGTCGAGCCAGCTTAAAAGAAGAAAATCTAGAAAATATTGAGAAAGAAAAGCAGATAGCATTAGAGGTGTTGAATGCGACTGTTCAAGAAAATATTTCATTAGCATGTTCTCGCATGATAACAAGTGAACTTTTGCATCCAGAGGAAATCTCAGCTTTAATTCCTTTTTGTAATCCCGATTATCTGTCCGCAGACGAAATAACTTCTCTTGTTCCAAGGTTATTAAATGCTAGTGCGTATGCTTCTGAAGAAGAGATTAAGAATAATTTGGACTTTTTAAATCAGAAACTTCTAACTAGAATTCCGATTAGATGTAAAAAAGACCATTGCTTAGAATGGATGAAAGGTTTTTTTAAAGAGCATCAGCAAACGATAGATCAGTGGTCAGAGCTTTTATGGACAGAGTTTAATGGCTTAGTTTGTGAATTCGCTCAACCAACGCAGCCGTGGAAGGCTTTTTGCATTTCTTTTACATTGGCAGCCCCATTAAAATTGCATCAAGAAGGAGCTGAATTTGTCTTGTCATTAGATAAGAAAACTGATAATTGGCCCATTTCTAAGTGCCCTGCATTAGTGCCAAATGAGGAACGGAAGAGCCTCTATTATTTAAAAACTGCCTGTTTACTTAAATCAGTAGATAGCTGGCGTTCTTTTTCTTATTTGTACGGAGCTTTAGGGATCCCTGAATTACATTTAGTAATAGATAAGATTCAAAAGCATGGAGATCTATCTAAGGAAATAGATCTATTTGATTTTGAAAAGTCTCTAGAGAAACTCTCGAATCCTAAAGAGGTGAGTAAAGCTTTAACTCTTATTTCTTTTCAAAGTCAGCTATTTGGGTTTTCTAAAGTTCTATTAGCATATGCTAAAATCCTGCCTTTTATAGAGGGTAAGGAAGATCTGGAAATGAAGGTTTTAGAAGGCGTGAGTAGGGGGCTTGAAGAAGTTGAGGATGAGAAAGAAATTGCTTGGTTCTTGTATAAGAGCATATATGCACTTCCTAAGGTAGCTGAATTTTTAGAAGATAAATTCTTGCTTAATGAAAATGAAATAGATGTTTTGTCTAAAGCTGAGACAGATAAGGAAAGACATCAGCAAGCTCTTAGTTTTCGATTAACTAAGACTTCCGAATTGAAAACTTCTCAAATGATCGCTCGTTTTTTACTGAATCTAAAACCTGAAAAAGAGAAACTAAAACTAGTTTTTACTCAAGTTTTACAAAAGTGCAAGAATCCAGAGGAGAAACTAGAAGTGTTCTTTTGGGTAAAGAAAAACTTCCCATCTCATATGGGCGCTTTACTAGAGCTTTATAGGTTACATGAAATGCCTATGCTACATCAAGTGATCTGGCTTCTTTTCGAGTCAGAGACTTTAGAGTTGAGGCAAAGAGGGTGGGAGTTCTTTGTAGATCAATTAGAGCCGCTCTTAAAAACCGTTCCAGGCAGGTCTTTAGAGGCTATTAACGCCTATTTAAAAAATGCAACAGGAGAGGAGAGGGCTAAGCTAGTCTTTGCCTCTACCAACTTACCTAGAACGTTATACTCGGTTGCCAATTCGCTATTTCTTAAGTCGTTTTCTTCAGGAATGGATGTAAGTTCTTTTTCCACAGACTTTCCATGGACTGTAAAAAATATTCAACAGGGATTAGAGTTTATTCTTTCAGATCCCTCTGCAAATTCGTTTCAAAGAGAGATGTATGTAGAGGGTGTTATAGATAAGATTCCAGACTTTTACTATTTTAGCGTAGTTCAGAAAATGATCCCTCATTTTAATGAAAGAGCCCGAAGTCTATTTAGTAAGAAGGCTCAAGAGCTTCTGCAAGGTCCTACTGATGCCAATAAGTGGAAAGAAAATATGGCTTTTTTTCTGAGTCCTAAAGTTCTTCAAATAGTATCTGAGGATGCAGAGCTTTATCATAAAGTTTTGAACCTATCATTAAAAAAATTTTCCAAATCCAGAGGAGCAGATCTAGCAGATCCTCTGATAGCGACATTATTAGAACTAGTTCATCGACCCATGAGATTTTCTTGTCAAGGTCAGCTACGAGAAGAAATCCAATATACTCGAATGAATATTATGCTTTGTTATATAGAAAGAGAGAGTTTTAGATCACAGGTTGATTCGACTCTTTTGGCAGATGATATCATAGAGTATTTACATGAAAAACCTTTTCAAGTCCTTGCTCAAAAAATGAGGGATCATAATCCTGTTTTTTCAAGTGTTTTGTTAAAACAGCTTATTCCACATCTTAATAGTTCCCTAGATGAAGTAAGTTTGTTGCATTTACTAGAAGAGCATGTAGGCGTAAAGTGTTTAGAATACATAGATAATAACATCCTTTGTTTTTTAGCTAAATATACTAATGAAATGTATAAGAGATTTCCGTCTGATCAGGTTTTTGAATATAGCAAAAACAAGATGACTCTTTGTGCTAAGCGTGGGTTGAGTAAAGAAATAGAGACTGAAGAAATTTGGATTTTAAAGGAGCATGTAGGTCGGTTATCTCAAGCAATAGACAGCAACCTAGATAAGGTTGTGGTAGAAGAGCTTTTTAATATTTTTTCATATCAGAGTTGTGCCTCTTTTGAAATAAGAGAAGGAATGCTAAAGGCTGCGGGGTATGTAGGAGATCGTATGTGTGATCCTTCTTTTATGAAGCTTTTTGAAAAAGAAGACAAGCGTTCTAATGGACTTTCTTTCTTCTTATTATATAGTTTAAGACATTTATTAAGAAAGACTCATGTAAAGTCATCAATTGTAGGTGATATTTTGTGTCCTAATATAAGTCAAATAGCATCCGAATCTAACATAGAAGTGGAATATTATGATTTAATTAGGTTTTTTGCTCGGCAAGTAATTGCATGGATGGAAATTCCAGAGTCTATAAAAAACCCGAGCATGGAGCCCGTTGTAGAGGGTGCCGTTGCAGGGCAGATATTGATTCCGATCGCAGCAGCCTCGCTTTCTAAGTGCAGCAAAGAGTTGCTCTCCATACTTATAAAAAATAGGACGGAAGAAGATTTAGAAATAGCTTCGAAATTAATGTTAAATATTCATTTTCCTCGAATATGCCAGCCGGATTACAGTTATGAAGAGAGCTCTTCTTTTATTTTTCAAGATCTCGAAGCTTTTTGTCTCTACTTAGAGAATGTGCCCCTATCTAGTGCAAACCAAGAGGTAGATAGTTTGATAGGGCGGACTATATGTAACATGAAGTTTCTTTTTGAAAAATGTAAAGCTATAGATCTTAAACGCACGAACAAGTTACTTAGTCGCTTGTTAAATGGCATAAAGAGAGTGTGTCAGGAGGGGATTAAAACAACTACTGAATTTAGTCTGGCAACGGCTTATTTAGATTGGGTTATGAATCCCGAAGAATTGCTAATTGCAGAAAAATTCAAGCAGAAAGATCTAGTCAACTTATTACTTTTAAGAGCCTATGAAGCGAACTGGTCAGGAAATGGCTTTGCAATTTTCACATCGCTCTATATGAGCGCAATCGAAGCAGGATATGGAGAAAATCTACCTTCTTGTTTAGAGGTTTTTACTAAAAGCTATGAAAATCTTATGAATCTAAACAAGGACACAAATAGGATGCCAGTTTATGTTTTCAGGGATTTTATAAACGATATCTATACTAGATGCAGTGGATATAATGAAGGTGTTCTCTGTTGTGTTGATAAGGTCTTTTTTATGAAAGTGCTTAATCAAATAGCGAGGTTAACATCCTCTTATGACGACGTATTTATAGAAAATTTGCTAGCCGTTTTTCCTAAAAAAGACGAAATCTTAGCTGATTGGAGAAGTTGGAAAGCATCTAATTCTGTAGAATTATAATTTATAAAAACAATATTAAGTGCGTGTTTGTGAGTTATTTAATTACTGTAATACATAATCGTTGTTTTTTTTGATGTATTTTATCTTTTAAAAGTGTTAGTTTTAAGCTTGAACTGTAGAGAGCTAACTATAAGAGGTGAAGATGGATCCTATAATGAATGTTGGTGAAGGGGATCTAGGTAAGTTGCCCGCTTCTAACGAAGAAAGTCCTTTAAAGAAAAAAACATCGAAAACCTATAAAGCTCAGGAATCATTTTTTGGAGAAATGAAAAAAGGATTAGCAGATACTCAAGATAATCGCACTAAGATGCGGGATTTATTGAGCAAATCGGGGTTGTCGGAATCAACGCGTACCCACCTAAACACTCTGCTTTCAGCTAGTGTAACAAGGAGTTTTTTGTCTGTGTTGGGTTTTGTTGAAGACTCTTCTATATCAACGAAAATCCTAAGAATAATGAGCATCCGCGAGAGAATATCGTATTTTGAACAAGATGGATGTCAAAAAGGGAACGGTCCTAATGACAGTTCTTATAGCGATTCCTTAGTAGAAATAGGTCGTTTTCTTACAGAAAGAGATACTAGTCTAGATTTAAATAGAGGAGGTCTCTCTGCTCTTCCTGTGAGTGTTTTTACGACAAAATTAAAAAAGTTAAGTTGCACCGGTTATGCAAGCTTAACAGGACTGCCTGTAGAAAGTAAGGGGTGTACAAACCTCGAAAAAGTGGACTTTACTATGTCAGGTATTACACAGTTTGATTTTACAGAATCAAAAAAACTAAAAGAAATAAACCTTACATATGCGACGATGAAAGACGTAAGGTATCGAAAGGCTATTGTTAAAGGATTGCCTGTTGGAGTTCCGGTGACCATTATAGGATTAGACAATCAAGAGAAATGGCCTGAAAATGTAAGCATTGTCTATGTAAGAGGAAATAAGGTTCAAGTAATTGTACATGAACTTCCTAAGTCTTTACCTCCTCGAATAAAAGAGGCTGAGGGAGACTCCAGCTTTGAAATTGAAAGTAAATAATTCCAAACTAATCTTTTTTGCTGTTATGTAGCCAAGCAGGTGGATGGCGAATAACCCAAGCTAAGCTAACTCCTAGTGCGGCAAAGGCTCCTAAGCTGACCCAGTCTGAAAAGAAGGGGGCTTTGGAAGTAGGAATGCATCCTAAGACAGTAAGAAGTGCTATGATAACGCCAGTAACTGCATCTCCTGCAACAAGGCCAGAAGCAGCAAGAATACCTCTAGTTTGAATTTTCTCGTAATGAGTAGATCTATTAATAAAATAGTGCACAATGCCTCCCATTAACATGCCGGTGCTAAGAGCAAAAGGCAGGTAAAGTCCCATAGCAAAGGGAAGGACTGGGATTTTGAGGAGTGCTAGAAGAGCGGCTAAAACAACGCCGCTAAGTACAAGAGTAATTGGAATGTTTCCATGCATGATGCCAGTTGCTATGAGGGCTAGCATTGTTCCTTGAGGTGCAGGCATTTGTTTCGTTCCAAATCCATAAACAGCATCGAGAAGGTATAGAGTTCCACCAATAGCGAGAGCGGGTAAAAGTATTCCTATGATTTCCCCTATCTGTTGCCATTTTGGAGTAGCGCCTAGTAAAAAACCTGTTTTTAAATCTTGAGAAGTTGTGCTAGCTAAAGCAATGGCTATGCATGTGACAACCCCCATAGTTAGGGCTGAGATCATATAAATTCGTTCTGTCCAGCCAAGCCCTAAGAAAACTAAGCAAGTAATTAAAAGCGTCGTGATGGTCATTCCAGAAACTGGATTGGATGTGCTGCCTATAATGCCGACAGTCAAAGAAGTAATAGCTACAAAAAAGAATCCAAAAACAATCAAGAGACAGATCGTTAAAAAGTTCATGGGAAGTCCGGGGAACAGCCAAAGAACCATTATTATGGCTACAGACCCAAGAATGAGCCATCGAAGTGAGATATCTCGATCTACACGTTTAACAGTATGCTCTGCCGGAGGTCCTTGAAATAGCTCTTTGAAACTCATGTGCAACGTTTTTTTAAGAACGGGTATGATCTTAAAGATACTGAAAATTCCGCCGGCAGCAACAGCTCCCACTCCAATATAGCGTATATAAAAAGACCAGACATCATCTGCGGTCATTTGAAAAATGGGGATTTCGGAAGGGTAGATTATTTCTGTTCCTGTGCCAAAGAGTTTTATTAGAGGGATTAAGATTAACCATCCTAAAGCACCTCCAGCAAAGAGAACGGAAGAAATACGAGGCCCGACCAAATAGCCGACTCCCATTAAAGCAGGAGTGCAGTCCATGCTGATAATAGTGCGTTGAAAAAAAGAAAGGGTCCATGAAGGGACTTCATTCCATAAAAAAAGCATGGAGGTAAGAATCTTGTAGAAAACACCTGTAATCATTCCGATTCCAGCCATAAAAGCTTTAGTAGTCCCTTCTTCTCCGGATTTAAGGATCTCAGCGCAGGCAGTTCCTTCAGGAAAGGGGAGGGTCCCATGTTCGTGGACTATGATATAACGACGCATGGGGATCATAAATAAAATACCTAAAATGCCCCCTAGTGCAGATAGAAGGAAGATGCGACTAATGGGAGGATGTTCTCCAATTAGAAATAACGCAGGAAGTGTAAAAATAGCACCTCCTGCTAAAGCTTCTCCAACAGAGGCTATTGTTTGAACTAGGTTGTTTTCTAAAATAGTAGCTTTAGTACGAAAAAAACGAAGAATGGCCATTGAAAAAACAGCTGCAGGGATGGAAGCGGATATGGTAGTGCCTATTTTCAATCCTAAATAGGCATTGCCTATAGCAAAGACAAGTCCTAAAATGACCCCTAAAATAACAGCGCGAAGAGTAAATTCTTTGATGTGGGTTTGGGAAGCAATGTGGGGTTTAAAAGATTCGTTCATGAGCCTCTTATATTCAGATTTTTTTAAATAAATTCTATTAATTTCCTTTTATCAACTTTTGAGAATTCTGACAATTTTTTTAAATTGTTGAGCTGGTGGAGTAAATGAGATAACATGCCCATATTCTATTTTTTTGAGAGTTAAATAATGGGAAAATATGATTTTAAGCCATACAGCAAGAGTTTTCCGAGTCTATTTTTTGAGGAAAAAAAAAGAATTGAGGATTACTTAAAAGAAGATGTGCGAATTGAGCATATCGGGAGTTCTGCAGTGCCTGGATTAGGAGGCAAAGGAATCATAGATATTCTAATAATTACAGAAAATAAGGATGAAATCGTAGACCGGCTTCTAGGTTTAGGCTATCACTTTTACTTGAGCTACAGCACTACAGATCGTCTTTTTTTAAAAATGCACCTTCCTGATTTAGAAGAAGGAACAAGAACTTATCATATTCATGTGATGTCTTTTAAAAGTGAAGACTGTTTAGATCTGCTTTTTTTTAGAGATTATCTTAAAAGTCATCCAAAAGATGTAGAGAAATATGAAGAAATCAAGGCGGAAGCTGCTTTAAAAGCTCATGGAGAAGGCATGTTGTACAGAAAATTAAAAGATCCTTTTATGAAGGAGATTTTAGACAAAAAAAAGGTCTAGACATTAAGCTCTTTGTAATTTTATATTTACCTCTTCTATAATATTTTTTCAGGAGAATTTATTATGTCACTTATGCAAAAAATAATAGCTTGCTCAGTTCTTTTTTCTTCGAGCTATTTAATGGGAGATTCTGGGGTTTCTAACCCACAGCCAGCAGTTGAGAAGTCTCCTTTTCATGCAGTTATGGCATCCGGGTATGCTTGGAGTATGGATGCAGATATTGATGGGATTAAAAACACTAGCTGGGCTTTGTCTTTAGAAGGGTATAAGTCAAGTTTAGGAAATAGTCCTTTTATTATGCTTGGTTTTGGTTATCGTTTTTTGAAGATAATGGATGCCGACTTTGGCTACACTTTATATGACACCTTTCATTATCAAAAAAACCAAACAGATCCTTTTGGGGATAAGCGCACTCGGTTTTTTGATTTAGATCATCAAAGTGCGCTTTTTAACCTTTCTATTCTCCCATATACATTCAACCTGTGTAAACTAGAGTTGACCCCTTTTATAGGAATGGGTATTGGAGTCGGGACAAGTCAAGTAGCACATTTTCAAACTGTATTTTATGATCCGATAGAAGGAGTTGGTCTTACAACCTCTATTGCTAATCCTCATATAAGAAATGCTTTTGCATGGCAAGGAATGGGGGGGATTCAAATCCGTCCGAGGTCTTCTATGCTCAGTTTAGATATTGCATATCGTTACTATAATGGAGGGACATTTGAGAGTTCATCATCTATTGTAGGTTATAATGGGCTGGATGACGGGGAGTTATTGAAGATAAAGCCTTTGAGTTCTAGATTCCAAACCAACCAGCTATATTTTGCTATAAATTTTTGTATCTAGAACTTACAAGTTCTTAACTTAAGTAAAAGGAGTTTTATATGAGTTCTCATGTTTTATACAAGTTGCCTGATTTGGCATACGATTTTAATGCTCTTGAACCTGTTATTTCTGCAGAAATAATGCAACTTCATTATTCAAAGCATCATAATGGCTATGTTACAAACCTTAATGCTTCTCTTGAGAAGTACTGTGAAGCGGAAAGTCGTGGAGATATTGCCTCTATGATCGGATTGCAGCAAGCTATTCGATTTAATGGGGGTGGGCATGTTAATCATAGTATTTTTTGGACAAATTTGACTTCTCCATCAAATGGGGCAGGAGGCCAGCCTTCAGGGGAATTATTTTCTGCTTTAGTAAAAGAGTTCGGAAGTGTTGAATCTTTCATTGAAAAATTCAGCGCGCAGACGGTGGCGATTCAAGGATCTGGATGGGGATGGCTTGGATTTAACAAAATTTCTAATAAACTTGTCCTCACAACCTGCAATAATCAAGATCCTTTAACTATCCTAGGATTAGTGCCTTTACTAGGAATTGATGTGTGGGAGCATGCATATTATCTTCAATACAAGAATGTTCGCGCTGACTACGTAAAAAATATTTGGAATATTGTGAATTGGAAAAATGTAGAGCAAAGATTCGCAGATGCTCAGAGGTAATTTAAAAGTTTAATATATCAAGATAGAATTGGATTCTTGTTTTATTTCAATTGTTTTGGTAATGTATATTTAGATATTAATACGGGGATTTTATGGGATTGTTTTCTAGGAATAAACCTAAAATAAAAGTTCAAACAACAAAAAAAGATGGTTATAGTGGGTGGGTGAAGTGTACTCATTGTAATGAAATGATTCATGCGAATGAATTACATCAAAATCTGCATTGTTGTCCTAAATGTAATTACCATTATCGTCTTTCGGGGATGCAAAGGGTAGATAGTTTGGCGGATTCGGGAACATTTACGGAAATGTTTACTAAGTTTAAAACAATAGATCCTCTGAATTTTATTGATACAGAAACCTATACTAAACGTGTTGAACAGGCTCAGCAATCGTCTGGGCGGGATGAGGCTGTTATAGTAGGCACATGTAGTCTATCAGGTAAGAAAATAGCTCTAGGTGTTTTAGATTTTTCTTTTATGGCAGGGTCTATGGGGTCTGTTGTAGGAGAGCGATTGACAAGTATTATAGAGTTAGCCCTCAAACAGAAGTTGCCTTTACTGATTGTTTCGGCTTCCGGAGGAGCTCGAATGCAAGAATCGATTTTATCTTTAATGCAAATGGCTAAAACATCAGCCGCTTTAGCAAAGCTTCATGAAGCAAAGATTCCATATATTTCTATACTCACTAACCCAACTACGGGAGGCATTACGGCTTCTTTTGCGTCTTTGGGGGATATCATTATTGCAGAGCCAAAGGCTCTAATTTGTTTTGCAGGTCCTAGAGTCGTAGAGCAGGTAATTAAGCAAAAACTCCCTCCTGGAGCCCAGAAATCAGAGTTTTTGTTGGAAAAAGGAATGATTGATTGCATTGTAAATAGATATGATCTAAAAGATAAGTTAGCTCTGTTTTTAGAGTTTATAACAGGGAATGAAAGAGAGTTAGAAGAGTCGGGAAGGGACTCTTTGCCAGCTTTATCAAGAAAGCTTCAACAGCTTATGAAAATTTCTGAAGAAAGTGTGCCTCATATTTCCTAATCAATCTGTAGTGTAAAAGAGAAAGTGGAGTTGTTAGAATGGGATTTGAAGTAGAAGTTCCCCTTATTGTTTCGGAAGAAGAGTTTACTCCTGTATATGGGTCTGTTCTTGCTGCAGGAGCTGATATAAAAGCATGCATTCAAGAAGATATAATTCTATTGCCTGGACGCTCTGTTTTGATTCCGACGGGAGTTAGAGTGGAAATTCCAGAGGGCTATGAGATTCAAGTTCGCCCTCGAAGTGGACTGGCATTAAAGCATCAAATTACAGTTTTAAATACACCTGGCACAATTGATTCTGATTATCGAGGTGAACTAGGCGTTATTTTAATTAATCATGGATCGGAACCTTTTAAAATTTCAAGAGGGATGAGGATTGCACAGTTGATTTTGTCGGCAGTTTTAAGGGCCTCGTTTGTCAATAAGGAAAGAGAGTTGACTGCGACGGTGCGTGGGGAGGGGGGGTTTGGTCATACTGGATCGTATTAACCCTAGTATATCTTCTCGATTTATAGGTTTAAAGAAATTATTAACTAAAGAATCTTACATGAAGATATCCAATTATTTGGATGAGCGGCTTGTTGTGTTTTTAGAAGAAGACACTCGAGATGGAGCTATTTCCCGCTTGGTTGATCAGCTAGATTCGAATGGTTTTTTATTGAATAAGCGTGATTTTCATGATGCTATTTTGGATAGAGAGAAAATTGTTTCTACAGGAATTGGTATCGGAGTCGCAATCCCACATGCAAAAATGCCAGGTTGTTCTGATTTCTTTATTGCGATAGGAATTCAAAAAAGCAAAGGGGTTGACTGGAATGCTTTAGACGGGTCTTTAGTTCGTGTGATTTTTATGATTGGTGGACCAGACAATATGCAAACAGAATATTTGAAAATATTATCTCACTTAACGCAATCTATAAAAGACGAAGAGCGGAGATGGAAGTTATTGAAGAGTACGAGTGTTGCTGAGGTATTAGATCTTTTTACAGGGTGTTAAGTTATGGATCTTAAAATTAAAGATGTAGCAGAATTGCTGAACGTTTCTGAAACCACGATTCGCAGATGGCTGACAGGCGGTAAAATCCCGGCTTATAGACTTAATCATCAATATCGATTTAGTCGGATCGAAATAGAAACCTGGATGATGAGTTGTAAGTTATCCAAGGAAAAAGATCTTCTTCCTTTTGGAGAAGAAAAGCAAATTTATCCAGCTTCTGGTGAGGAGGATATTCCTTTATCAAAAGCGGGAACTCAACAATTTAGTTTGTTTCGAGCTCTTTTAAGGGGGGATGTGTTAACGCAGGTTCCTGGGACAACAAAAGAAGAAGTTATTCGCAATAGTATGGGAGTTGTTGCTCCTCAGCTAGGGTTAGATGCAGAACTTGTTGTTGAACTTCTTTTAGATCGTGAAAGGCTCATGTCTACGTCTTTAAATTGTGGAGTAGCCGTTCCTCACCCAAGAGAGTTTCTCTTTAAAGGACCTGTGGATCGAGTTGTTATGGTTTTCCCAATTCAGCCGGTTGATTTTGAAGCATTTGATAAGACCCCTGTCCACACTCTTTTTTTTCTTTTCTCTTCACAGGATAAAAGACATTTGCATTTGCTTGCAAAGATAGCCCATCTTTCAGGATCTTCAGATGCTTTAGAGTTTTTTAGGTCACAGCCTAGTAAAGAAGCTGTTTTAGCTTATGTTAAAGCGTGGGAAGGTAAGGTCGGAGGAGCTTCATAATTAAAAAGCTCATCTTTATAATCACAGGAAGTGCTTGACCTAATAATTATAGAATGAGAGCCAGTTTCTTTAGTTGAAGATGAGCTATAAAAAAATGATTCTGTTAGTTTTGAAGCTATTGATGCCAGGAAGCTGGTTCTGCCTCTTCCAGGAACATCCTGCGACAAATCATCTCAGGAGATGATTCAATATATTGTAAAGAGTTCAACAACTGTTATTATAATCTCCCCAGACTGTCAAGGAGGGGCTAGCAGCAGGATCTATAGGAGTAATTAAGTCTTTAGAACAGATTCGAACTATAGCTTCTCATATAGGTGCTATTGTTTTTTCAGGTAGAATTTCTATTTTCAATCTTACTGAAGCGTTTGATGTTCGTGCTATTTGTTTAGATAAAGAGATAGAAAAAAGAATTCCTAGCACAGCTAAAATGTTAGTTGATTATATCAATCGTCATATTTGCCCTTTAATTGCCCTTGAAAACATGGTTCGAAAAGAAAAGACTGCTATTTAAGGCTGTTTTTCTTGCTTTTCTATATGTTAAAATGAAATAGAAATATATCCTTTGGATTAGGAGAAACTAATTTCTAAGGAACTATGTCTCAAAATCTATTCGTAAAAAAGACCGTAAGTTCGCTTGCGAGTGAAGCGGCAAAAAAAACACACACGTTGCAGCGCTCTTTGAGTGCTCTAAATTTAATAACAATTGGTATCGGTGCCATCATTGGTGCGGGTCTATTTGTTTTAACTGGTGCAGCAGCAGGAGAGTATGCAGGGCCAGGCATCATTTTTTCATTTATCATCGGCGGTATTATTTCTGTCTTTGCGGCCTTATGCTATGCGGAATTTGCTGCTTTAATCCCTATTTCAGGTAGCGCTTACTCATATGCTTATGTTGCTTTAGGGGAATTTATTGCTTGGATTATTGGATGGGGATTGACTTTGCAGTACCTGCTTTCAGCCTGTACCGTTTCTGTTGGTTGGTCTAGTTATTTTTCTAGTTTACTCGGAGATTTTGGAGTTACACTTCCTGAAGCTATAGCCAAGGCTCCGTTGACATATGATGTGATAGCAGGGTGGCAGACAAGCGGATCTTTGATTAACTTTCCAGCGATGTGCATTGTCGCGTTGATGGGGGTCTTAATTTCAGTAGGAACTAAAGCGGCAACTAGCTTTAACAATGTAATGGTTGTTATTAAACTGGCTGTTGTATTGCTATTCATCGGTTGTGGAATTGGCTATGTTAATTGGAGTAATTTTGTTCCTTTAATTCCTGAAAATACAGGAGTTTTCGGGCAGTTTGGTTGGAGCGGTGTTTTTAGGGGAGCAGGGGTTGTTTTCTTTGCTTTTATAGGTTTTGATGCGCTATCTACTTTAACGCAGGAAACTAAGAATCCTCAAAAAGATATGCCAAAAGGGATGCTGGGATCCTTAGCTATCTGTACAGTTTGTTATGTGCTCTTTGCTATTGTTTTAACGGGTCTTGTAAATTACAAGTTGTTAGATGTAGCAGATCCAATAGCTGTAGCTGTAAATGTATTAGGGCCTAAATTTATGTGGCTTCGACTCTTTGTTAAAGTGGCTATTTTAGCAGCATTTACCTCTGTGATCATGATTATGATGCTAGGGCAAACAAGAATTTTTTATACAATGGCTCATGATGGCCTGTTGCCAAAAAAACTAGGACATATTAATGATAAGCACCACAACCCGATGTTTACAACAGTTTTAGTGACTTTTGTAGGGATGTTAATTGCTGGGATATTCCCGGTAACTGTCTTAGGTCAATTAGTAGTTATGGCAACATTAATGGGTTTTGCAATCGTTTGCTTTGGGGTACTTGTGTTGCGATATAAGCAGCCGAAGCTTCATAGACCTTTTAAAGTTCCTTTTTCTCCTTGGGTTCCTTTGCTAGGTACATTAGTTTGTGTAGCTCAAATGTGTGCTTTGCCTTTGTCAACTTGGGCTCAGCTGATAGTTTGGACTCTTATTGGTTGCGTCGTTTATTTTACCTACAGCATTAAGCGAAGTAAAGTGCGTTTAGGTAAATAGTCTTTTTTTGTTTTAACCTAGTGCTTTTTTAATTAAAAGTTTACTAGGTTTTTTTTATTCAAAATCATTTAAATTTTTAATTATTCAGTTTAAGCGGTAAGATATATTTAATGTCGCGTTTATTTACATCTCTTGTTAAACTTGTCTATTAATCAACGGTATGTGGGGTTGTTATGAGTTGTGAATCTGCGACGTGGGGTACTAGGTGGCTTTGTTATGGATCGGATGCTTTAATGCGAGGGGCAGGTCCATATTTTAGCCCATCGTCAGAAGCTGTAGAGAAAGTTGCGTCTGAGGTTCTTAAGGGATTAGCAGAAACTATAGGCAAGGGGGGTGGGTCCTTAGGTGAAGGAGTGGGAACAGGAACTGCTGGCTTTTTTGATGCTGCTAACTTTGAAAAGATGGGTGCAACTCTAGGCGGAGAATCTAATAAAGGTTTTTCAGCAATCTTGGACGGTTTAGACATTGCAAGCCTAGCTGAACGACTGGCCAATAATTTTAAAGATTCATCAGATAGAGCCGGCCCCATATTGGAAGAGGTAGGGCTAGATACTATTGCGCGAGGTGGAAGATTAGCATGGGAAGCGATGAAGACTTATTTGCCTTATACGGTATTGGGGTTAATGGTTACAACAGCGACTCCATACGGAGTAAAGTATCTTTATGAAAAATCCGTAGACAATCTTACAAAACCAAAACTCGCTTCAGAAGTAAAATACTACACTTTACCTAGTAGGATTTATGATACAGCAACGACTGGGATATCTACTTTTTTCAAAATAGCATATCCAACAGCTGTGGCTACAGTTGTTAGTAAATTTGCCTTGATTTCGACTCCTGCATTAAAATCTGGTTTAACGTTTTGGATGCCTGGCATAACAAACTATATTCCTAAAAGCTTAGAAAGTTTTGCAGATGGAATAGCTCGAGAGCTGGGTTCTCTTAATAGAAATAACCGCAACCCCTTTGAATATATATTTCCAAATTTTAAAAGTTTAACATCAGAGGTTCTGTCTTTTGAAATAGGTAGTTGGGGGTATTGGAAAACAATAACAGCTCCTAATATACAGTTAGTAGATAGGATTTCTTTTGCAGTTGGAATTATTGCGGCGTGTGGTGTGGGTTATGCCATATATCAAAACTATCTGAAAAGACGTAAAGAAGAGCCAAAGGCTATCTTTAACAAAGAGCTGACAGAGAAAATCGAAGATATCACTCAAGCTACATACAACATACAAAAGAATAACGGGTTTTTTCAAAACCTTCTTCTTTATGGACCTGGAGGTACTGGGAAAACGATGGTTGCAAAGCTGATTGCTAGAAATTCTAATATCAACTATGTGATGATGTCAGGTGGCGATTTAGCGCAGTATATTAAAAGAAAAGATCATGTGACAGAGCTTAATAAATTGATTTCTAGAGCTCAAAATTCATCTACACCGACCATTTTATTTATTGATGAAGCTGAATCTTTAGCGCGAGATCGTGATTTAATGCAGAGCCCGGAGCATGTTGAGCTTCTCAATGCATTTTTGAATCATACGGGAGAAGCGAGTAAAAAACTTATGATTATCTTAGCTACCAATAGGATAGAAGATATCGATCCAGCTGTACTTAGTCGAATGGATCATAAATTACATATTGCCCCTCCGGAATCGCCGGAAAGAAAAATAATTATAGATCAATATATTCCGAAATTCTTTAGCAAAGAAGAGCAGAAAACATTCTTTACTGAAGAAAAAGTTAAAGAAATTTGTGGAAAAATAGAAGGATTTACAGGCCGTACGATCTTTAAAATGATCAATGCGATGTCTGGAAAGAAAAGTGCGACAAAAGACAATAAATTAACGAACGCTCTTATTGATTCTGTTGTCGATAGCTTTGTACGTCAAGAAAAAGAAGTTGTAGAACTTCTCCTTGCTAAAAAGGCTAATAAAATTCCTGTTGTGATCGCGGAACCTATTGTTGCTGCTGAACTGCAAGGATCTATTTACAAAAGGATGGAAAAAGCTGTCAGAGGATTTTTTAAGGCAAAAGTGGCACTTCTAAATGTTATTTAGTGTAAACTGTACTAGACAGAAAACGGTGTAAATTGTAGACTGCAGATTACACCGGAGGTTTTATGTTAGAGGATCTGGTTGCAATTCATCAAGAGGTAATCGCTACTACTCCGAAGGCTATAAAAAGATATTTATACCCCAGGGTGAACTGGACAGCAAAAGGCCTTTGTATTTTGGGGGATCGAGGAGTCGGAAAAACAACCCTACTATGCCAAGATTTAATAGAAAGGTATAAAACTCCTGATAAAGCGCTCTATCTTTCAGCAGGTCACATTAATGTGAATTCTTATGGTTTATTCAACATTGCAAAAAGTTTTTTTTCTTATGGAGGAAAAGCTCTTTATATCGATGAAGTACATAAATATCCTTTGTGGTCTATAGAGATAAAAAATATTTTGGATACGTATAAGAATGGCCAAGTTGTTTTTTCGGCAAGTTCTTCGTTAGATTTAAATAAGAGCAAGGCGGACCTTTCAAGAAGAGTAGTTTATCATAAGCTACTGGGTCTGTCGTTCAGAGAATATATACTTCTTGCTGAAAACATAGAATTGCCGGTATATACTCTTTCTGAAATTTTACAAGACCACGTTGCTATAGCTTCAGGCTTTGCTTCTATTCCTATTTTAAAGCACTTCAAGAATTACCTGCAGCATGGCTACTATCCCTTTTTTCTAGAGGGCATAGAGGATTATTTATCAAAAGTATGCAATGTAATTGAAAAAGTTCTTTTTGAAGATATTGCGACTATCTATAACTTAAGGCAAACGACTTTGCCTATTTTGAAAAAAATTCTTTGGCTTGTTGCGACTTCCAATGGATTAATTCCAAATATTGATAAAATGAGCAAAAATTTGGGAGTGTCTCGAGAGATGATTTATAATTGTCTTGAATACTTAACTAGTTCAGGTTTATTAAATACTCTTTTTTCTGCAGGAAAAGGAAATGCTCTTATACGAAAGCCTGGAAAAATTTATCTTAACAATGCAAATTTATTGAATGCGGTTCATGGGTCCTTGAAAATGGAAAGTGGAATAGGAGGAGTAAGAGAAACTTTTTTTGTTAACCAGGTAACTAGTATTCATAAGCTTTCTTTACATGATAAAGCAGATTTTTTTATAGATGATCAATGGATTGTTGAGGTAGGAGGGAGTGGAAAAAATGATGAACAAATTAGAGGTTTACAAGGGGCCTATTTAGCAGTAGATGGGATAAAGGTTGGTTTTGGTGAAAAAATCCCCCTTTATTTATTTGGGTTTTTATATTAACAAGCTATCTAGTTTAAATTTTTGCCTTTTTTTTTCTTCCTAAAGGGAGAAGAAAGATAACTAGTAAAAAAATCCAGCCCATTAGGTAGAAGCAGTCGTTTAAAGCTAGCATGGCAGCTTGGTTGTCTACTAATTCACCTAAAAAAGTAAGCGCTTTTTTCCCCTTAAGACCCACAGTTTCTGCTTTAGCAAGGAACTGTTTAGTTTGATCTCCTGTTAAAGTTAAAGCAGATCCTGTCCGTTCATGATGATAAGAAGATCTTCGAATCCAAAGAGTGGTAAAGATAGAGGTTCCAATGCCACCGCTCATAGTCCTAAAAAAGTGAAAGGTGCCCGTTGCACTAGGAAGATTGGGGGTCGATATATCTTGAATGCTCAGGGTAAAAAGAGGTGTAATAAAAAAGATAAGACCACATCCCATGAGAAATCGAGAAATCCAAATATGATTGATGTCTACATCGGTATCAAAAAATGCGGTATAAAAAGACGCAAAAGAAAAAAGTAGAAAGCAGGCCAAAAGAGGTTTTAAAAATCCATATCGGGTGACTAAAATCCCAACAAAAGCAGAGAAACAGAAAGGAGCTATGCCAAGAGGAGCAACGGCAACGCCTGCCCAAATTGCATTATACCCCATATTAACTTGAAGCCAGAGGGGGATTAATACAACGGATCCGAAGTACATAGCATACATAATGAATATAAAAATAACAGAGACAAGGAAACTTTTAACTTTAAAAAGGCTTAGGTCTATAAGGGGAGTTGGATGGGTATATTCCCAGACAAGCAGATAGGCAAATCCAAGAAAAGAGGTGATTGAAAGGATTCGGATAATAGGAGAGTTCCACCAGCCAAATTGTTCTCCTTTATCTACAACAATTTGCAAGCAGGTTACAGCGATAGCTAGAAGAAAAAATCCAATAAGATCAAGATTTTTTTTTGTTATAGGACTTTGAAAACCTTTTAAAGTGTATTGAACTAATAAGACGCTTATCAGTCCAATGGGGATATTAATAAAGAAAATCCATGGCCATGTGTAATCAAAAGAGATCCAACCTCCTAGTAAAGGACCAACGACGGGTGCTGCGATGACGATCATTCCCCAAAAAGCTAAAACGTTATTTTTTTTCTCTGGAGGGTTAGTAGATATGATAAGACTTTGACTTAAAGGGATTAAAGGTCCTGCTACGAATCCTTGAAAAAATCGTGAGATCACTAGGATGTTAAAATTACTAGTAATACCGCAAAAGAAAGAAAATAAAATAAAGAGCAAAATAGAAATCGTCAAAAGACGAACACTCCCTATTCTTGCAGTAAGCCATCCACTGATAGGAAGTGCTATGGCATTTCCCACAGCAAAAGATGTTATGACATAGGTTCCTAAGTCGGCGCTTACTCCAAGGTCTCCTGATATATAGGGGATCGATACGTTTGCTATGGTGTAATCTAAAACAATTAAAAAGGTGGCAAGAGAAAGAGCTATAAGAGAAATGAGTCGTTTTGGGCCCGTAAGGTATTGCGGAGTCATGAGTTTTCTTGACCTGGAAGGTTTGCTTTAAAAATCTCTAAAATCACTTCTGCGACGCCCTCTTCTTCCATATTAAAAATTTCAGTTTGATAAATCGAACGAGTCTGCATGATATGAGGAATAGAAGATTTTTCAGTGTCGTGAATATCGACAGTAACGGTCATAGATAGCCCAAGTCTTAGTGGACTATGAATGATTTCCATTTGATCTATAGAAACGCGAACGGGAACTCTTTGTACAATTTTAATCCAATTTCCCGTTGCGTTTTGAGGGGGAAGAATAGAAAATACACTGCCAGTTCCACCTCCAATCCCTTCAACGTGTCCATGATATTCTACAGAGCTTCCATATACATCAGAGTATACGCTAACAGGCTGCCCTATTTGCATTTTTCCGATTTGTACTTCTTTAAAATTGGCATCTACCCACATTTGGTCTAAAGGAATAACGGCAAGAAGAGGATCTCCAGCGGTAACTCTTTGCCCAACTTGTACTGTTCTTTCTGCAATTAAACCGTTAGTGGGGGCTCTTAAACTAGTGCGTTTTAATTGGATCCAAGATTGTTTGAGTTGTTCCTCTGCAAGACGCACTCTAGGGTGTTTTTCTATAGAAGTTTTATCTGTTTGAACAAATAAAGAATCATAGGAAGCCTCTGCTGCAGCTAGAGTAAAAAGAGCCGCTGTGAGTTTGTTTTTTGAGTGGTCAAACTCTTCGGTGGAAACACCACCGGAACTAATAAGAAGGGTTCTTCTTTCAAAGTCTTGAGAGCATGTGATGAGATCGGCTTTAGCAACTTCAGTGAGGGCTAATGCTTGTTTAGTTTGAAGAAAGATCTGAGAAACATTACGGATTTCATTCGAAAGATTTGCTTTGCTTTCTTCTAAAGCGATGCGAAAGTCTGTTTTATCGAGTTCAATAAGAAGGCTTCCTTGATCGACAAGTTGAGTGTCATCAATATAAATAGAGGTCACAATTCCAGAAACTTGAGGTGTAATAAATACTAAGTTACCAGAAACATAAGCATCATTTGTATATTCATAAAATCGACCCCATATAAACCAAAATAAAAAAACAGAGACCCCAATAAGAAGAAATCCAGCCGTCATTCCTAGAAGGAGCAGTTTTCGCTTAGAGTTAGGAGGTGGGGCAAGGCTTTCTAGTGTAGGTTCCATATAGTTCCTTTAAGGGTAGAGTGAGGGGGGGAGTTTTTGAGAATGCAGTCCCCCACCGAGTGATTGGATGATACGAAGTGTGGATAAAATGAGGGCGTGATTTAGGTAGACAGCATTAATTTCTTGTGAAAAAAGAGTTTGAGAAGAGGTGATCACAGGTTTGTAATTGTCAACTCCCTTTTCAAAGCGCAGGCTAGAGATCTCATAAGACTTTTTTTGGAGAGACACTAAGGAGTTCTGTATTTGTAGTTGTTTTTCCACTGAGATAAATCTGGTGATTTCTTCAGCTACTTGTTGAGCGGCTTTTAAGAGCATCTCATTATAAAAAGAAACTTCTTCGTTAAAAAGAGCGACTTTTTGATCTAAATTGGCTTCTAATTGCCATCCGGTAAAGATAGGTAAATGGACAGCAGGAGTTAGGGCTCCTGTACGACTTGCCCAAAGAAATAGATGAGAGAATGTTAAAGAAGAAAGTCCTGCCACGGCAGCTAAGTTAACGTTAGGGTAAAATTCTGTTTTTGCAACCCCGATAGCTTCGCCAGCTGCGGCTACTTTCCAGATTTGAGACATAAGATCGGGTCTTTGAGCTAAAAGATCTAATCCTAAATTTTCTGGAAGTTGAATTTTTTGAGTTAAGTGTTCTTCTATAACCGTTAAGGACAGCGGGTCATCAGGACTCATTCCTAAAAGGCTTTTTAAGAAAAAAACATCAACCTCTCTTTTTTTTTCAAGGTCTATGATTTTTTGTTCTATAGCACCAAGTTGTTGAGTTTGCTTTAAAGGAGGTAGTGTGTTGTCTAGGCCTGACTCATATCGAGAAGAAAAAAAATGACTGAGTTTTTTTTCAGAGAGAAGCCATTTTTCATAAATATTTTTTTCTGCTGTATGTGCTTGCCATTCAAAGAAACTAAAGGCAACAGCTTCGCAAAGAACAAGTTCGATTTGTTTTTTTTCCATCTGCTTTGCTATCGCAAGACCTAAAGCGCCTGCTAACTTTTTTCTGTTTTTACCCCAAAAGTCTATTTCATAAGAAAAATTTAATGAGAGATTGATGTCATTGAGTGCGGCAGGGGGTCTAGAGCCAGGAGGAGCGGGAAAGAAGTCTCTATAGAAGCCATATTTACTTAAATGAGCCCAGTTCTCAGAGGCGTTCATGCTAAGTTCAGGAAAGAGCTTGGAACGAACTGATTTAACTGTGGCTTGAGCTGCTACAATTCTAGATTCTGCTAGTTGCAGAGTGGGGCTATTGTTAATGGCTGTTTCTATTAAGACATTGAGTTCCGAACTATTAAAAATTTCCCACCACTGTTCATTTTCTTGTTGAGCAATTTCGAAAAAAGAAGAAGAAAGAGCTGTTGCTGAAGTGTTTTTTAAAGAGGGAGAGGAAAGTATGATAGACTTATCCTTGTCTGCAGACTGAAAGCATCCGAAGCTTAGAGTTAGAAGGTTTAATGAAATTAAATTGCTTAATTTCATAAATTTAAATTTGTTTTTCGTCATATTCTTTTAATAATTCATTTTCATTATTTTGTTAAGGTATTTTTTTGTTTTTATTAGAAAGAAAAATAGGATTGTGTGCTAGGAAGATTAGTTGTTGTTTTTATGGCTGATTCAGATTCTTTTGAGTGTAAAGAGGTTTTTGAGGCAGTGCTTAACCGGCTTAAAAAAGAACGCTATTTTTATGTTTTTTTTAAAGAAATAGTAAAAATAATAGTCTGTTAATTTTTATTTGCAGGATGAAATTCGCCTTTTTTTAATCATGTTAATTTTTTATGTTTTCGCGTTTTTGTTATTAAGTTTTAAAGCGTTTTGTTTGTTTGTTTTTTCTAATAAGACATTCTGAATATTTTAATAATCTGTTTTTGTTTGTTTTTAAGAAAACATTATCTCGAAATGGATTGTAAAGTTTTTTTTTAGGAGAGAAAAACATTTCGTTAATTTCTCTAAAAGAGTAACATGTCTAGTAAGAGTGAGTGAAGATCTTAACAATATTAAATCTAGGAGAATATTATGAAAATTGCTATGCCAAGTATGCAAGATATGAGAAATAGCGTTGTTAGTGCAGCTGGATCTGTAAAAAGCACATTTGTAACAACAAAAGAAAACGGAAAAGCGCAGTGGAATGGAAAAAATGTTGCAATTGCTACAGGAGCTTCAACTGCTCTACTAACAGGTGTTGCTATTTCTTTGCGTTATGGAACTTCGCCTGCAGCTATTTTAGCGGGTATTAAACTGGATGCTAATGACTTAGGAGTTGCTGGGCAAGCAGCGGCCGACGCAATTAGTTCTGGCGCAGCCCGCATTACTAGTGCATTTACAACAACTTTTACAAGAGCTAATGCAGACTTGGCAATGGAAAAATTTAATGCTATGCCAGGTCAAGTACAGCAAGGGTTTTCAGATTTAGGTGGCGTAATAGCTACAGGATTTGAAACTGTTAATAATAACCTAGCTGGTGTGGTAAAAGACACGAAAGCTATATTAGAAAAGCTAGCAGGACTCGAAGCTCGATTATCTCCAATAGCTGTAGAGTAGTAATCTAAGAAGTGGTATTGAGGCGAAGTCATTTTTTGATTTCGCCTTTTTTATGTGTTTTCATAAAGAGAGATTCCTCTCTTTTGAATCATAGCGCCACCCAGGCAACAATTTTCTTGATAAAAAACAATGGATTGTCGTGGGGTAATGGCTCTTTGGGGGCTAGAAAAACTCACGAGTAATATTCCCGGTTCGATTTCTTCCACTCTACATTCTTGTTCAGGTTGTCGATACCTGATTTTAGCTTTGCAACTAAAGGGAAGCGTAGGCGCTGCGCCGACCCAACTGATTTCTGTTGCGGTAAGCGTGCTTGCATAAAGAGAGGGATGTTCTTCTCCTTGAGCTAAATAGACGATGTTAAGAGTTGGATCTTTATCTACCACAAACCAGGCGTCTCCAGGCCCTCCAATGCCCAGGCCTTTTCTTTGACCAAGGGTGTAATAGGCCATTCCTTCATGTTCGCCCACTTTCTTGCCATCTAGTGTTAAAAACATCCCTTTTTGATAGGGGATATATTGGCTGATAAACTGTTTAAAGTCTCGTTTGCCTATAAAGCAGATTCCTGTACTGTCTTTTTTTTCTGCTGTTGCAAGTCCGTGTTGCAACGCTAAGGCTCTAACTTCTTTTTTATGAAGATGACCGATGGGGAAAAGTAGTTTTTCTAAGATTTTTTCCTTTAATGTGTAAAGGAAGTAGGTTTGATCTTTTCCTGGGTCTAGCCCTTTTAATAAAAGGGGAGAACTATTAGACGTAACTTGAGCATAGTGCCCGGTAGCTAGGAAATCAGCTCCTAGTTGTAGCGCTTTTTTGAAAAAAAGGTGAAACTTAATTTCGCGGTTACAGAGGATGTCGGGGTTGGGGGTAAATCCTTTTTTGAGCTCTTCTAAAAAATGCGTAAAGACAAAGTCCCAGTATTCTTGGATGAAATTAACGGAATAATAGGGGATATCTAGTCGTTCACATACCTTAACGACGTCTTCAAAGTCCTTTGTTGCAGAGCAAGTTCCGTCTGGGGTCTTTTCATCCCAATTTTTCATGAAGAGTCCAATAACATGGAATCCTTGCTCTTTTAAAAGAAGAGCCGAAACGGAAGAGTCTACTCCTCCTGACATTCCAACGACAACTGTTTTTTTACTGGTTTCATCCATAAGGTACCCTCTTGTAAGACATAGGGAAATAGGATACAACATTTCTATAAAATGTAAAACAGATAGATTTTCTTATGTGTTTATTTTTTTTATATTGCAACTTGTTGTGTTATCATGCTTACAAGATTAACTCAGATTGGGTAATTATTTTGACTTATTTAGCTGAAGCTTTATTAGATTGGCGAGTTCCATTTAAAGAAGAGTGGATTAGCAAGAAAGATGGAATCCTGCATAAGGGGAATTTGACTTGTTTTAGAAACAGAAATCTAAATACATATTTGGTAATGCAGAAAAAATGTGGCGATTTGAGCGAAAAGGCTATTAAAATTTTAAACGATTCAAGTCTGACGAACTCTATTCAAAGGAACGATTTTATAAGAATGACGCAGTCTAAATCGTCTACAGAGACGATCAATTCAGGACTTAAAAAATGTGTATCTGACGGATGGGTAAATTCAAAAGATATCGTCAGAGATTACCGTGAGACATTAGAAATGTGTAGTGCTCAGGAAGGCTTTGTTATCGAAGAAGAGTTAAGAGCAAAGTTAGAGGGGGTGTTAAATAGGCCAGAAAGATCTTATCTTTCTATAAAGACAGTATGTATTGCTGTTTCTGTTTTAGGGATTATTGCAGTGGGCGGCCGGCTTTTATCTTCTCAAATAGCTAAGAAAAAATTAGATAAAGGTCGCGTTAGAATGCAACTCATTGTTTAATAAGAGCTGCCATCTAACTAGATGATAGCTCTATGTGTTTTTTAGATTATTTCTTTTTAGAGAAAAGTGCTCTAGTCGACTTTTCCGTAAGCTAAAAGTTTTTCTATCTGTTTTATCTTTTAAAATCCTTTCAATAAACTGTCTTAGAAGGTCTTAAAATATTTAGATATGTAATCCTATAAAGGAAGCAAGTTTTCTACTAAAACACCGGCATTTTTTTTAAAACTGAAGTTCTCACATAACTTGAACCAATAATCTCTCTGGCTTCAAAAAGTTCCAGTGCGGTTTCTTTTAGCTAAAAGCTTGTATTCAACATAGCAGATGCTATATATTTATCTTTTGAACACGACTATCTTAAAAGGAATAGATCCCTATGAGCAATTATAAAGGCGATCTTCCCGATCTCCTCAAGTCTTTAAGAAAGCAACTTAGTTTAAGCCAAGAAGAGTTAGCCCAACGACTTGGAGTTAGTTTTACTAGTGTTAACCGATGGGAAAATACACAAACGAAACCATCGAAGTTAGCAAGACGACAAATAGAATCGCTATGTAGAGAATGTGATTGCCAAACACCTAAATTTGGGAAGGAAAAATAATATGAGTTACAACATTCCACAGCTGCCGCTTTCTATTGAGCTGGAAACAAAACCTGTCTTGAAAAAAACTTGCCAAAGCACATCAAGCACTCGCTGAATTGAAAGGGGTGACAGGAATCATTCCAAATCAAAGTATTCTCATCAGCACTCTTTCATTACAGGAAGCGAAGGACAGTTCGGCAATTGAAAACATTATAACTACTCACGATGAACTTTATAAAAGTGATGTATCCGCAAAACAATTCACAAGCTATGCAGCCAAGGAAGTTTACAGTTATGCAACGGCACTTCGCAATGGATATGAAAAGGTAAAAAAAAGTGGACTGCTCATTAACAGCCACATTTTGGAGATTCAGCAGACCTTAGAGGAAAATAGTGCAGGCTTCCGCAAACTTCCAGGTACTGTTTTGAAGAATGATCAAACGGGAGAAGTTGTTTACAGTCCCCCACAAGATGAAAAACAGATCCACTCTCTAATGAACAATCTAGAACACTTTATCAATGATGACACCCTTAGTGACAGCGATCCACTCATTAAAATGGCGGTGATTCATCATCAATTCGAGAGCATTCATCCGTTTTATGATGGCAATGGCAGAACAGGACGCATTATTAATATACTTTATTTAGTGAAGTATGGGCTCTTAGATACTCCAGTCCTATATCTTTCTCGCTATATTAATCAGAATAAAAGTGAATATTATCGATTGCTTCAAGCTGTACGTGATCATCAAGATTGGGAAAGTTGGGTGCTTTATATGTTAGAAGGAATAGAGCAAACTTCCCGCCAAACTACACTCTTAATACAGGGGATGAGAGACTTAATGCATCATCATAAGCATAAGTTGCGTAACGAATTGCCAAAAATATATAGTCAGGATCTACTAAATAATCTCTTTCGACATCCTTATACAAAAATTGATTTCGTCATCCAGGAATTACAAATACATCGCAACACCGCCATAAAATATCTTGAAGAATTGGTTCGGATAGGGTTACTAACCAAGCATAAAATAGGTAAAGAAAATTTTTATCTTAACACAGCACTTTTTGATCTTTTGGGGAATTCTAATTAATGATGGATAAAATCGTGCACAAGAAATCGATGTTTTGTGTTCGTTTTAAAATCTCGTGCACACGATTTCTCCTTTTTATGGATATGATTCTCATCATAGGCATAGAAACCTCCCTATTTTATCAGCAAGACTTAAACATTCTTCGAATGTAGGATGAAGGTTTTGAGTGTGTGGCTTTTATCTTCTCAAATAGCTAAGAAAGAATTAGATAAAGGTCGCGTTAGAATGCAACTCATTGTTTAATAAGAGCTGCCATCTAACTAGATGATAGCTCTATGTGTTTTTTAGATTATTTCTTTTCAGAGGCAAGTCCTACCAATTCAGGGGTAGGAATGGAGGCATCTACAAAGACGATTTTATCATTTTCATAAGTAACAATCCAATTCCCTCCCTTATCAGGATATGTGAGAAGCTGCTCTGCTAATGGATCTTCGAGATATTGTTCGATAACTCGACGGAGAGGGCGAGCTCCCATTTCAGGTTGGAAACCTTTCTCAACTAAGAAGTCTTTAGCTTTAGAATCTAGAGAAATCGTGATTTTTTTTCTGTCAAGACGCTTTTGGACTTTAGCAACTTCTAAGTCGATTACTTCAAGTAGGTGAGTTTTGTCTAAAGGTTTGAAAATAATGACTCCATCTAAACGATTTAAGAATTCTGGTTTAAATGCTTTTTTCACGGCCGAGTCGATTTTTTCTTGCATTGATTTATGATCTAATATGCCTTCTGTTGCTGCAAATCCCACTTCAGTCGATCTGCGAATGAGGTCAGCTCCAAGATTTGAGGTCATAATGACAATGGTATTTTTGAAGTCGATTTTTCTCCCAAATGAATCTGTTAATCTTCCTTCTTCTAAGATTTGCAATAATAAATTCATGACATCGGGATGCGCCTTTTCAATTTCATCAAAAAGGACAACGCAATAAGGTCTTTGTCTTACTTGTTCGGTTAGTTGACCTCCTTCTTCATGTCCTACATATCCAGGAGGAGAACCGGTCATTCGGCTAATGGCAAATTTTTCCATGTATTCGGACATATCCACTTGGATAAGAGCTTCATCTCCCCCAAACATTTGGACGGCAAGTTGCTTGGCCATAAGCGTTTTTCCAACGCCTGTGGGGCCTAAGAAAAGAAAGGCTCCAATGGGTCTATTGGGATCTTTAATGTCAGCTTTACTTCTTCTTATAGCTCGACAAATTGTGCTTAAAGCATCTTCTTGCCCTATAATTTTACCTTTAAGAGTCTCTTCCATCTTTAAGACTTTAGAAGCTTCACCTTCTGTTAGTCTGGTAAGAGGGATTCCAGTTTGTTTAGCTATAATAGCTGCCACATCTTCTTCGTCAACAATCACTTTTTGTTCGTCTTTTCTCGTTTCCCATTCTGTGATGATTTGTAAGAGAGTCTCTCTTAGAGATTTTTCTTTATCCCGAAGTTTTGCAGCTTTTTCATACTCTTGACTTCCAATGGCATCTTCTTTAGCGATGCGTAATTTTTCAATGTCTTCCTCGTATTTTGTAATGTCTTGAGGTTGATGCATCATCGCAATTCTAGCTTTAGCACCCGCTTCATCGATTAAATCGATTGCTTTATCGGGAAGAAAACGCCCTGTAATATATCTGTCAGATAAGTAGACTGCACTTGTAATAGCATTGTCTGTGTATATGCACTTGTGATGTTCTTCATATTTAGTTTTTAAGCCCATTAAAATAGAGTTGGACTCTTCTATTGAAGGAGGAGCAACGATTATTTTTTGGAATCGACGCTCTAAGGCTGCGTCTTTTTCTATGTGTTTTCGATATTCATCAAGTGTTGTAGCTCCAATACACTGAATTTCACCTCTAGATAAAGCAGGCTTTAAGATGTTTGAAGCGTCAATAGCTCCTTCAGCAGCGCCAGCGCCCACAATAGTATGTAATTCATCTATGAAAAGAAGGATATTGCCGTTTTTTTTAATTTCATCCATAACGGCTTTAATGCGCTCTTCAAATTGACCTCGATATTTGGTTCCCGCAATCATTAGGGTTAGGTCTAAAGAAATAAGTCTTTTTTTAGAAAGGTGATCGGGAACTTCACCTTTAATAATAGCTTGAGCTAGACCTTCTACAATGGCGGTTTTTCCAACGCCAGCTTCTCCAATAAGCACGGGGTTATTTTTTCGGCGGCGACATAAAATGAGAATAAGCCGTTCCACTTCTTCTTTGCGGCCAATAACAGGGTCTAATTTCCCTTCTTTACAGAGTTCTGTTAGATCGTGTCCATAGGCTTTAAGAGCAGGCATTTTTTCTGTGGGATTTGCTTTTTCTTGAGTTCTTGAAGAAGAGGAGGATGTTCCACTAGTAGACATTCCCATAGGAGGAAGTTGTAAGTTAAAACTTTCAAGTTCTTTAAGGACTTCTTTTCGAATGTCTTTTAAATTGATATTTAGATTTTCAAGTACTTGAGCTGCGACTCCATCATGTTGTCTTAAAAGAGCTAAAAGAAGATGTTCTGTTCCTACATAATTGTGGTTAAGGCTCATGGCCTCTTCGTTTGCATATTCAAATACTTTCTTGACTTTTCCTGTGAGAGCAGGATCTCCGTATACTTGAATTTCAGGTCCAAAACCAACAAGTCTTTCTACTTCAGAGCGGACGGCTTCATAGTCAAGGTTTAGATTTCTTAAAACATTGACAGCTATGCCTTGTCCTAGCTTTATCAAACCTAATAGAACGTGTTCGGTTCCTAAATAGTTGTGATTGAGCCTTTGAGCTTCCTTTTTGGCTAACTTGACTACTTGCTTGGCGCGGTTCGTGAATTTGTCAAACATGGTAAATCCTTAGGTTGTCTATATACTATTTCTTACTCTCTTTTTTACAAATTAGCAAATGATAATCAACTTTTTTTTTCATTTTTTCTGTTTTTGAATATTCCGCAAACATCCCAATTCAGATCATAGCTTACGCTTCGACCTTTACCGGCATTTTGCACGATCACTTTTTTTTCAAGTAAATCTGTGATTTCACGAAAAGCGGTTGCTCGGCTCATTTTTGCAAGGGAGGAATATTTGCGCGTTGTAAGTCCTCCTTGAAAATTGCCTTTGCCTAGATTTAAAAGAGCGTTTACCACTTTTCGCTGCCGATCAGAAAGCTCGCTTTGATTGAAATACTGCCAAAAGGAAGCTTTGTCAAGAATACAAGCAAGTAAATCGATTGAATTCTTAAGAGACCTGCTATAGCTTGCTAAGAACCACGTAAGCCATCTTGTGATGTCTAAGTCGCCTTGCTGAGAGCGCTCTAAAGTTTCGTAATACTGTTTTCTTTCCTTCATGATCTGCGAAGAAAGGCTATAAAACCGAGTGGGGATTTTTTCGTCTTGAGCCAATGCCATGTCCGTTAATGCACGGGCAATGCGTCCGTTTCCATCTTCAAATGGATGAATGGTAATGAAATAGAAATGAGCTATTCCAGCACGCAAAAGTCCATCGACTTGATTCAAGCTTTTTTTCCACCAGAGAAGAAACTGTTCTATTTCTTTTGTTACTGAAGGGCTAGGCACTGCTTCGAAGTGCACGACCTCTTTTCCTATTCCTCCGGAGACAACCTGCATCGGATCTTCTCCACTATGCCAGTCTCCCACCTGAATCCGTAAAAGTCCCGAGTATCCAGTCGGAAATAAAGCCGCTTGCCAAGACTTTAATCTTTCTTCTGTTAGGAGCTCCTCATGCTTCTCTGTTGCATCAAAAAGAATTTCCACAAGACCATCAATGGACCTAGTCGATTGAGGCAGTCCAAAAGTCGAAATTCCTAGCTGCTTGGCAACGGAAGAGCGAACGGTATCTCGGTTTAGCTGAGAGCCTTCGATTTCAGATGTTTTTACGGCTTCTTCAACCAAGATATCGATGGCGGCCTCCTGCCCCAGTTCAAAACCTAGGCCTTGAGCTTGCCCCAGGAGTTTGCCTTGTTCCAAGCGGGCCTTACTAAGAAGTGGAAGCAGGGTTTCAGCATCCCACGTAAACTTCGGCCAGTCAGCTTTTTGCCATATCCATTTCATGTAATCGCCTCATCTTGCATCAAAAAAATATAAGCAACTAATATACAGTCAGATAAAAACACTTCGGCAAGCGACTGCATGCCGTAATCGCTTCATTTTTTGAGGCGATTACATCGTTTAATCGCGTCAACCCATTGACAAAGGGCCTTTTTTGATTCAAAACGACAGTTCATCTTGATAAACTGTTTTTACGTAGAAAAATTTCCTTTCTATTGGTAGGCTTTTCTAAGATTGCGTAAAGCTGCAGATGGAGAAGTGAAAATGGTTTGTTTTCTCAAGGTTATTGCGCAAATAGCAGTTCCAGAGGCTACTGATGTAGCAATGAACTATTATCATACTGGTAATATTTTATGGGTTTTGCAGTGGATTTGTATGCTTGTTATTCCATTACTTTTTCTTGTTACGGGATGGTCTGCTAGATGGTTTGCCAATTTTACTAGTTTATCAATGGTTATTTTTCTAGTTGGAGCATCCTTTATATGGATTTTCTATCTCTTATTGAAAAAAAGTCCAAAAAGCTGGTGGATATATACTAGTCTCACAACAATGTGTGTGATTTTTATTCTAACGTTTGTTCTTCCGATTTGGATAGATCCACTTTTTAATCAATTTGGACCAATGAAAAATAAACAGATTGAAAAGCAAATTCTAGATTTGGCGACAAAGGCTGGAATTGGAGATGTTAAACTTCTTGAAGTGGATAAGAGCAAGGGCACTAGTCGAGGAAATGCTTATGTAAATGGTATTGGAAGCACAAAGCGTATTGTGCTTTGGGATAGAATAATTGACGAAAAACATCCGGAAAGAACTCTTTTTATTATGGGCCATGAGATGGGGCATTATATTTTAAACCACGTCTGGCTTTGGATGGGATATTATACAATAGTTGCTTTTTGTATCTGTTATCTAATTTATAAAATATCTGGATTTTTATTGCTTCGATATCAAGTTGTGTTCCGATTTCAACATTTACATGATATTGCTTCGTTGCCTTTATTTCTTGTCATGATTAATTTTTTTCTATTTTTACAGACTCCCATTCTTAACTCTATTTCTCGTTATATGGAAAGAGAATCAGATCGATTTGGAATAGAGATCACACAAGATAATATAGTTGCAGCAGAGGCGTTTGCAGGTGCAGTACTCGAACATTTAGCCAATCCCCGTCCCGGATTAATCTATAAAATCTGGCGCAGTCATCATCCGTCATTAGGAGATCGAGTCGACTTTTGCAACAATTACCATCCATGGACTGAGGGAGATCCATTAAAATATGCTAATTACTTTAAATCTTCAGAAAATAGAATTAAAGGTGAGGCGAAATGAAGAATAAAAAGTACAAAATTGCGATGTTTGCCATTTTTTCGCTGGTAATTATGTGGCTAGCAATTGCCAAATCTTATCGAATTTCTGGGGATTGTATGGAAGTATGGAGTTTATGCTATGGATAAACCCCTTCTAGTGCCAAAAGGTTCTGTTTTCGTGCTTTCCGACAATCTCTCAGCTCAGCATGATGATAGCCGTGTTTTCGGCCCCATTTCAAAAGACTCCATTTTAGGATTGATATGGTAATTATTATTCAGCGAAAGATTTATATTTTATTTAGGTGAAAAATTGCAGACACTGTCTGCACAAATTAGCTGGGCTCGCAATCTAGCTGAAAAAGGGTTATATCGTATGATAAGAAAGAAGCGTGAGATATCCGAAAAAACAGAAGAAGGACAGCTAAAGGCGATCCCCTTTGTAAATAAAGAATTGATTCGACTCTATTGGGTAATAGGTAAAATAATTTTTAGATTTCAGGAAGGTAGTGGACGGGGAAGAAAGTTTATCGATAAAATCACGAAGGATCTGCCAAATGCGTTTCCGGGAATTGAAGGATTTTCCCGTACTAACATATTAAGAATGAGAGTGTTCTATGTTGAGTACAAAATTTTCCCACCGGCAGTGGGACAATTTATATGAATTGGAAAATCATAGAGACAGAGCCTCAGACTGCAGTAGAAATTATGCAAAAAGATCGAGATTTGTTAGATTCGATCCACTGTGAACAATCTTCTATTTTGCATTTGTATGAGTGGAAGACCCCGAGCATAACTTATGGTCATTTTTTAAACCCTCAAAAATTTTTTTCATTAAAAGCTGTCGAGCAAGAAGGGATTTCTCTCGCTAAACGTCCTACGGGTGGGGGGATTATTTTCCACTTATGGGATTTTGCCTTTTCAGCTATTGTTCCAGCCACAAACCCCGCGTTTTCTCAAAATACATTAGAAAACTATGCATATATTAATGAAGCTGTTTTGGGAGCTGTTCAAGAGTTTTTACAGATTGAAACTGGCATAGAGCTCACTCCTCAAGATGGGGAGCTTATAGGAGAGGGGTCTCAATATTTTTGTATGGCAAAACCCACTAGATATGATGTAATGGTTCAAGGGAAAAAAGTAGCAGGGGCAGCCCAAAGGAAAACAAAAGAAGGCTATTTGCATCAGGGAAGTATTAGTTTAATGATGCCTTCTTCAAGCATTCTGAAAGCTATTTTACTTCCAGAGCTTTCAGTTGTAGAGGCTATGAATTTTTTTACGTTTCCTCTTTTAAAGCAGCAAACGGATCTTTTGAGTCTAACTAGGGCTCGAAAGCAGATTAAACAGCTTTTAACTAAACATTTAACTCAGAGATAAATAAATGAAAAATGCGATTCAACCGACTCGAGAAGAAAATTATCCAGAGTGGTATCAACAAGTTTTAAAAGCAGCAGACCTTGCAGAGCACGCTCCGGTACGCGGATGTATGGTGATTAAGCCCTGGGGATATGCTATTTGGGAAAACATGCAAAGAGTGTTAGATACGAAATTTAAGGAAACAGGCCATCAGAATGCGTATTTTCCTCTTTTTATCCCCTTAAGTTTTTTAGAAAAAGAAGCCGCTCACGTAGATGGGTTTGCTAAAGAATGTGCAATTGTTACTCATCATAGATTGGAAAAAAATGCCGAGGGAAAATTAGTCCCAGCTGGCGAGCTTGAAGAGCCTTTAATTATTAGACCAACTTCAGAAACAATGATTGGAGAGATGTTTGCTAAATGGATTAATTCGTATAGAGATCTTCCTCTTCTAATCAATCAGTGGGCTAATGTTGTTAGATGGGAAATGAGAACTCGTCTTTTTCTTCGAACAACAGAATTTTTATGGCAAGAAGGGCATACGGCTCATGCAACGCAAAAAGAAGCTGAAGAAGAAACCAATCAGATGCTTAATATATATGAAGAATTTGCTAGAACCTATGTAGCCATTCCTGTGATTGCTGGAGAAAAAACTCCATCAGAAAGGTTTCCAGGAGCCGTATCTACATATACTATTGAAGCAATGATGCAAGACCGCAAGGCTTTGCAATCGGCTACATCTCATTTTTTAGGTCAAAATTTTGCAAAGGCTTCTAATATTGCTTTTCAGGCCGTAGATGGAAGTCTTCAGATTGCTTGGACAACATCTTGGGGTCTGACAACAAGAATGATCGGAGCTATGGTTATGGCACATAGCGATGATGATGGTCTTGTTTTGCCCCCACGTGTGGCTTCATCACATGTTGTTATTATTCCTATTATTCATAAAGAAGAGACTAAAGAAGAGGTTTTATCCTACTGTCATCAACTAGCTAAAGATCTTCGTGGGGTTCAGTATTTTGGTAAAGGTCTTCACGTAACGATAGATGAAAGAGATTTAAGAGGTGGAGAAAAAACATGGTCTTGGATTAAAAAAGGAGTCCCTCTTCGAATTGAAATTGGGCCTCGTGATATAGCATCTGGTAATTTAGGTGTAATGCGTCGAGATAGACCGCATAAAGAAGTAACTGTATTTGCAAGAGAAACCTTTACTTTGGAAGTGGCGAAATTACTAGATCAAATACATGAGACTATTTACCAAAAAGCTTTAGAATTTAGAAATGCACATACGCATAAAATTGATTCTAAAGAAGAGTTTTATCGATTTTTCACAGCTAAAAATGCGGATCAACCGGAAATTCACGGGGGGTTTGCTTTATGTCATTGGAGTGGAGATCCTGAAGTTGAAGAGCAAGTAAAAAAAGATTTGAATGTAACCATTCGATGCATTCCGTTAGACTCTCCTCTAGAAGACGGGATTTGTGTTATTAGCGGAAAAAAGAGCAAACAGCGAGTGATTTTTGCAAAGTCATATTAGATTTTAACTTATGGAGATTTAAATTTCATGCTTACCTTGTTTCGAAAATATCAAAAAATAATTTTTATTTTTACGACAGCAATCATAATTGTCTCGTTTACTTTTTTTGGGGCGATGAACTCTATGGGGGGAAACTCTGAAGTCAAAGAAGAGACTTTAGTAAAAGCTATTGATGGATCCTCGATTTCTCTACAAAAAGTAGAGCGAATGCTGTCCTTTTTATCTTCAAGTCATTTGGATTTAAAAGATGATCAAGCCATGAGTGTAAACTTACTTAATAATGGAGTTCTTGAAAAACAGTTTTTGAGTTCCGGATTAGGAAGATTACTTGCTGAAAAAATTTCTACTGAAATAGAAAAAGATGTAGAAAAAACAATAAGTAAGGCTCATAGTTTTCAGTCGTACAGGCATGCTAAGGCTCCATTTATTACATCAGAAGCTATTTGGGCGCAATTTGCTCCGGAAAGTGCAAAGCTTGTAAGTGAGTTAACTTTGAATGCGTCATCTCTAAGCTTTTTAAAAAAGTTTGATCTGCTCTCTCAAGGATTTTTACAGCATCAAACAGTGCCTTCTAGTTTTATTAGAAAAGTAATTGCTTACCAATCTCAGCAAATGGCTCAAGGGGAAGAAGATCCTTCTTTGCCCTATGCAGATGTTTCTTTATTGGGACTTCATTCGGCAAAAGATTGGATGGGAGAAACGTATATAAGAGCCGCAGCTCAGGTGATTATTAATGGGGCAGCATATGCAAGAAAGCAAGGTTATACTGTGTCTTCTCAAGAAGCTAGAGATGCGATGATTGCAAATGCCAAAGAAGCCGTTCAATTGCTCGCTAAAGACGTGGGTCCCGAAACGAATTTTTATCAGATTTTTTTAACTCAAGTAAGAAATTTAGGGATGAATGAACTAGAGTCTATTGATCTTTGGAAAGATATATCGCTGTTTCAAAAGTTATTTCAGGCAGCATCAAATTCGATTCTACTGAGTCCGGAGATTTTTCCAGCGGCAAAAGAGCAGTGCCTTATTGAAAAATACTCGATCCCATCACATTTGAAGTTTAGGGATTTCACTTCTTTTATGAAGTTACAACTCTATATTACTGCAATTTCTTCAAAAAAGCGTTCTAAAGATAGTTTACTATCTCTGCCAGTAGAATTTTTACCTTTGTCTGAAATAGAGAAAAAGGCACCAGATCTTGTTCAAAGAGACTATGTGTTAGAATATTCTGAATTAGATTTAAAAAAAGCAGCTTCTCAAATAGGGCTTAAAGAAACGTGGGCTTGGCAGATGCAAGATAAAGGTTGGGATTTACTGAAAGAAAAGTATTCCTATCTATCTAAGGAAGCCAAAGCAAAGGAAGAAAGATTTGCAGAGTTGGAATCCGTTAATCCTAAGCAGCGTCTAGAAATGGATAAGTTTTCTCGTGAGCAGATTCTTTCAAAAGATGAAGAAAGAATTAAAAAAGAGTTAGAGTTTATTTCTCCAGAATCTCGTTCTATATCTATTAGCTCTACAGGGTTTGAGCTTCCTTTTAAAGGCATTTCAAATATGCAAAGCTTAGTGGCTCTTTTAGAAATAGCACCTCTAAAAGGGGAAGGAAATATTTCCTCGATAGAGGCTGCCGCGCAAGAAAAAATGAACTTTTATACAGGTGACAATCAGCATTATTATAAAATTAATCTAGTAGAGCGTTTTTCATTTAAAAAAATTCAGACATTTGCAGAAGCGGATGCCTCCGGTGCCTTAAGGCGCATGTTGGATAAAAAATTAGAGTCAGCTTATTTAGAAGTGCGTAAAAAAGACTCCATTCCTTATATGAAAAAAGAAGGTTCTTGGAAGCCCTTAGCTGAAGTTAAAGAAAAAGTTGGGTTGGCGATATATTCTCCAGTATTAAAAGCAATTGTTGAAGAATATCAGTCTTTATATGGCAAAGACCTAACTAAAGAACAGACAGACTCTACAGAGTTTTATGTTCAAAATTGGATGCTTTTTCATGTGAATGAATCTTTAGTAAAAGCAAAAGAAGGGGTTATTGAAACTCAGGAAAATCCTCTTCTAGCTCAGTGGAAATTAGTTCAAAAGAAAGAATCTATATTGAAAAAGGATTATCCAGCTTTATCTTCTTTTATATTTGAGGAAGGTTCTTGGTCAACTATTTTATCTCTGGCTTCAGAAAAGCTTTGTTTTTTTAAAGTCTTGCAAAATTTAGAGGCGGCACCTTTTTCAGAAGATGAAATAGAAAAGATAGCGGCACCTTTAAAAAGAGAAGTGGAAAAAACACTTTTTGATCAGCTCTTTTCTGAGATTCAAGCTAAAAAGGCATTATCCTTTAAGGTCTCTCTATGAAATGGAATGAACTGTTAGAAAATATGGATCCGCTGCTTCCAGCGGATTTTTTTTCTTATAGCTTTTCTATTCCGCATATAAAAGATTTCTCACATTGCTTGTCAAAGAAAATGGGTGAAGTCCCAGATGTAAGTCATTTGTTAGATGAGAATAAGTTTGGATCTTTATCAATGGGTTGGAACGAAGAAGGGATTTCTGGAAGGGCGATAATAAAAAAGCCGTTTGAAGGTTCTTTTTTTCCGGAATATGAGAAAGGGGATTCATTAGAAGTTTTTATTGATACACGTGATCACAAAAAAAGTAGATTTGCCTCTAGATTTTGTCATCATTTTGTTTTTTTACCAGGAGAGGTAAACGGGATTCAGGCAGAAGAGGTGACTCGTTTTCGCTCTGAAGACTCTCATCCTCTTTCTAGCTCTTCAGATTTACAGGTCTCTTGTCATATGGAGGAAAAATCATACGAACTTTGTTTTATGATTAAAGAAAATGCCTTACATGGGTATGATCCTTCTCAGTTCCCAAGAATAGGATTTGCATATCGTCTGAATCGCTATAAAGGCAAGCCTCAGCATTTTCCTTTTTCAGCCGAACGCTTTGAGTTATTTGAACATCCCAGTTTATGGTCTAGTATTACATTAAGTTAAAAGAGGTTTTTTGCTATGAAGACTAAATACAAATATTCCCCATCGCATGAATGGATAAAAATTGAAGCTAATCAAGGCACTGTTGGGATTACAGAGTATGCTCGAGGTGAGTTAGGAGATACTGTCTATGTAGAGCTTCCTCTTGTAGGAAAGAAAGTTCTCTTTGGGGAGGAAGTGGTTGTTTTAGAATCGACTAAAGCAGCATCTGATATCTACGCGCCGCTATCCGGAGAAATTACAGAAGTTAATTCTATTTTAAAAGAAGACCTTACTCTTCTTAACAAAGATCCAGAAGGGCAGGGTTGGCTTTTTAAAATGACCCTTTCTAATATCCGAGAAGAAGAACCTCTATTGCTTTCTCTTGAGCAATATGAGGAAATGATCCAGAATTAGGTGTATTAAATGTTCCTTCTGGAAAAAAGGTTTTAGTTTGTTCTAAGAGGTTAGTTTCTCCAGCCTGGCTTAGGACCTTTTGTGCAGAGTCAATTAGCCATCCAAAATGTTTGCTCAGAGGTGTTCTAAATGGGTCTAGTAGGTCATCTGATGAGTAATGAGATTTTCTCTTCTATCGCAGCCATAACTTGGCAAGACCCTCTCTATGCTACGCTTATAAGAGGTTGCTTAGACCTACCTTGGAATGCTTCCTTAGTTCCAAGCCCTAGAAGGAGGAGATCAAGTTGTGGAAAGGTGAAGCCACTCTATTTCATTAGGCGCTTTGCAATGGCATAACAGATGTAAGTAAAAAGAAACGGTGTAAAATAGCTTCTATTAAAGCTTGAAATTTTTGTGTAAGCCCCCCTTGAAGCAAACTTCTTATTTTTTTCTTTTCTTCCATAGCCATCTCAATATAAGATAGTTTTTTGTCTTCCAAGCAGATGGGAATTTTTCATGAAAAAGAGTTTTTTATTTTTAGCGTTTTTTGGTTTGTTCAGTGTTGCTGTCTTAGCGAGAGATGCTTTGTTGACTAAAGGAATAGAGGTCTATATCTCTCGTAAGATGGCATCTCAAGGGTGGAATTTCGAAGACATTCAAAGAGAAAAAAACACATTAAAAATTAAAAATATCAGCTATCAAAACCCTTCAGGAAAAATTTTAATAGAGCAAGCAGATTCATCCTTTCATCTGTCGCTGTTTCCTTTGCAGTTACAACCTACAGTTTCAGTTTCGCATCTTTCGGTAGAGGTAACTCCCAATCAATCATCAGATGATCTTTTTATAGGACTACTATGTTATTTGGAAGATTCTAGATTGGATCTTAAACTATCGATTGATGAAGGCCGCGTGAGCGGAGTTTTAGAAGAGCCTTTTATATTTTCTTTTAAGTCAGGTTTTGAAAAGAGAGATCTTGGGACTTTATCAATCCAAAACTCAGAAAAAAATGTCTTCTTATCTACTCACTTAAAGTGGGAAGGGGAGGCGTTGATTTCTCAAGTGCTAATTGAGAAAGGCAAGACATCAGATTTGATGGCTTTGACTTCTTTTATGCAAAATAAGGAGTTTAAAGGATGGAATCAGGGACAGGGAGAAATATCGGCATCCATTAAGAGTAGATTCCATCCAAAGAAAGGGTTGGAAGAGATGGACGGGATTATTGATTTAAAGGAGATATCTTTTTCTCACCCTATATTAGGAATTCATTTACTATCACAGTCCTTGAAAGGGACTCTCTTTTTTTCTTCAGAGGGAGAGAAAGATGAGAATCTTTCTTTTTGGCGGAAAGCAGAACTTTTTTTAACATTTGAAAATACAAGCTTAAGCATAGACCAAAAAGAAATGCAGTTAGGGGTAAAAGAAGTGCTGGGTGAACTTCGAATTACGCCAAAAGAGGATCCTTACTTAAAACTAGGTGGGAAAATTTTATCTGAAAATTTGTTGATTCCTTTTGAAATTGAAGGAAAGGGTCAGCTTTCAGAAAAAGGTAATTATTGGCTGCAAACGCAGGCTGACTTTTTTCTAGCTAAAAGATCCTCTCATATAGAGGTTTTATTTTCGTGTAATGAAAATAAAGAAACTAGTCTGCAACTAGAGTGTGCAAATTTTTCAAAAGAAGTGTTCAATATACTTCAATTGGCATTTCCTCTTTTCGAAATACCTAAGTGTCATATGCAATCTGGAGAGTTTGGAGGCAAATTTGTGGGCTCTTTTGAAAAGGGAGTCCCTAAAATTTTAACATTTTCAGAATGTAATTTTGAAGGATTTGATTTTGCTTTTCCTTCTAAAAATCTATTAATGAAATCTCAAAATATTTCTTTTTCAGGAGTCTTAGAAAAAACTAAGCAAGGTTTTTTAGAGATGAATTCTTTAGAAGCGGAGATTCGGAAATTAGATCTGTCATTTGAAAATAAAGAAATCTGTCAGTCATTGTCTGCCAAACTAGGTGTGCATTTAGGTGAGTTTACACCATCTTCTTATGTAGAAGGGTATCATCAAAAGATTTGGGGAAGTGTTCAAGTTTTAGATCCGATGTCTAAAGATCTTTTTCATATAGAATGCAAAGCTTTTGCTAGCAATTTAATAGAAAAAATCAGTAATAAGCCGGTAGCTCAATCTCAAGCAAGTCCTATTTTCTTGGCTTTAGACATCTCAAGTCAAGAAAAGAAATCCTTTGGATCCGCTCTAGTTCGGTTTACTTCTCCTTCTGGCTTAGAAGAAGATATAGAGCTTCAACTCTCTTTAGATCGGACTATTAGCCGTAATGTTAGAGATCTTTTTTCTGGTTGGGACCTCTCTTCTTATCAAGGTTTTTTTAAAACAGATCGACTTTCCTTGGAAACGGGCCGGTCTTGGGTTCGTCCTTGGATAGGGGCTCTAGTCTTAGATGGCTTTTTAAAGGGGACAGGACAGTTTAACGGAACAGGATTCTCCTTCGACATTTCTAAAGCAACATTTAGCCTGTTAGAGGGCCCATGGGATCTAAAAGCTGAACTAGGAGCTGATGAGAAAGCCGTCCATGTAGCCTATGAGTATAAAGAAGGTCTTTGGAAAGGAACTATTCCTGTAGATTTCCTTCAATTGAAAAATAGTCAACTTAAGATTGAAGCAGATGTCCAAGATAGTCTCTTTTTCTTTGAAGGTGACAAGCTTTGGACAGATCATTTTCAAGCAAATACATTAGGATCAAAATTTTTAGGAAAGTTGATTATGGATGGATCTGGAGTCCAAATTACATCAAAATCATTTGGAGGGACTCTTCGATCTTTAAATTCTTTAATGGCTCAGTATGTCCCACAGTTTTCTTATGAGCCTATTGAAGGGATGTTTTTTATAGAAGAGAGTGGTTGTTTAGTAAAGGGTAAGAATTTGGGGGGGCAATGGTCTTGGGATTGGAAAGCGGCTGTGAATTTAAAAGAACTTGCTTATGATTTTGGTAAGATGGGTAGGGTTTATCAAGGAAGTGTTAGTTTAGAGGGGAATGCTGCAGGAAGTTTTAAGTTTAAAGGCCTTCAAGGAATTTACTCTTTAGCTAAGGAGAGTTGTCCTTTTGCGTTAAGTGATATTCATTGGGATTCTCATTCAACGACGCCTATAGATTTTTCTTTCTTAGCAAAAGATGGAAAGCGCGAGTGGGTATATTTACAGGGGAAGGCAGAAAAGCAATCGAGCGGAGTGGTTGTTTCTTTATCTCCGTATTCTCATCTGCTAGGTCTTGTAATGGAAGTATCTCCTTTTATGATTAATTCTAATTTAGCAATCTCCCCTATCCAAATTTCGTCTCTCATAAAACTAGAACAGATGACTTCTTACTTAACCATGTGGAAAGAGATGGGTCTATCAAATATGAACCCTTCTTTATCAGATGCCTATCGAGGAACCCTTCATTTACAGGCTCGATATGACGTGCAAAAATCTTCTTGGAAAACATCGTTCCAAAGTTCTGAGATTTCCTATTTACAAAAAACATTAGGTAAAGCATCCGGGGTTATTACAGGAGAAGGAAGGGCTCTGAAAATTGAGTCTTTTCAAGTTGGTCCATGGAGCCTTAAGGGTTCTATTGATGCGCTGGCTACAGAGTGGACTAGTCCTTCTTTGTTAATGGAATGGCCTGAGGGGAAATGTCTTATAAAGGGGAAATATACACCTTCTTCTGGAAGATTGCAAATTCCTGATTTTTCTGCTGCTTTAATGTTTGAAAAAACAGGGAATGTTCAACTGCAAGGAAGTTATGAGGGGATCTATAAGCTAGAGAGTTCTTCTTTACAGGGAAAGGGAGTGGCCCGTGTAACAGCTGCATTGCCAGCTTCTTTTGATATGGGAATTAATTCTGTAAAAGATGTTGCTTTTGTTTTTGATTCTAAAAAAGGAGTTCAAATAGAGAAAACTCAATGGGACCTTACAACACTTAGCTCAAATAGCTCAAATAAGAAAAAGATTGGAAAAGTTACAGCAAAAACAATGACTTACTTGATGGAAGAAAAAAGACTAGCGGTTCAATCCTATTCTTTAAATTTGCCGAAAGAGTCTTATAAACTATTGCAAAGTTTGGCTGCATTTTCTGAACTATTGAAAACAGTTCAAATAGACCAAGAAATTGATATCCAAGGAGATCTTGATTTTTCTGTTCAGCATAGAAAAATCTCAGGAAACGTGAGAAATGGAATCTATACCATTCAAGGAGTTCCTCTTGATGTAAAGCAAATGAAGTTTTTATATGAGCAAGATGATTTTTATGTTTCTTGTCAAACAAAGTGCCAAGAAGAACCCTTGTTAGTTCAATTACAAATGAAATTCGGTAAATCTTCTTCAGCATGTCTTTTAGTTAAGGATCACCCAGAAAAAAAGGGGGTGGCTATTCAATTAAAAAAGTCACTTAAAGAAGGGTGGGTTTGCGAAACCGTTCAAGGGTCTTTAAAAGGAATTACTCTTCAAGTTAAAAAAGAGTCGGAGAAAAATATATATGACCTTCAAATTAAAGCAGACTTGTCTCAAGTTCAAACGCTCTTGCCTAAAGAGTTGTCTGCAAACATGAAGAAATGGGGATTAGGTCAAGGCTATGCTTTTCAAGGGGTTTTGACGTTAGATTCTGATAGGCCTTTTCATATCCACTCTCTAAAGGGAGATCTATCGGGAGAAGGTTTTGGGTTTTTAGGTAAAACGCTTGATTTGTTCAGTGCTAAGCTAGATTTTTCGGCAGATAGGGGACGCATTCACAGCCTTAAGCTAGAAGACGACCTTGCAAATCTTTCGATTAAGACAATAGATTTAGTGTTTAATTCTAAAATACAATCATGGGATATTATATCTCCGCTAGTCTATGTCAAGGACTTTGCTCCTTCTTTATTATTAAAAGGGAGTAAGGAGAGAGGTGTGGAGATCAATAATTTAAGTATTTACGATCTTAAAGGGTCTTTAAATAGTTTAGAGAGTTTTGAGGCTAAAGGGGCTCTTTACTTTTCATCAAAAGCAAAAAAAGAATTTTCCTTTTGGGACGTTCCTCTAGGGATGATGAAAGATTGGGGACTAGATCCAGGCTTATTGACACCGGTGACAGGAGAAGCGGATTTTACGTTGTGTAGAGGATCTTTCTATTTTACGGCATTGCGCAATGTTTATAGTGATGGCAAACGCTCTCAGTTTTATTTAGTAGAAGCGGCTGATGAAGCCTATCTTTCTTTAGATGGAACTTGGCATGTTGACCTCTCTATGAAGCAAAATGTGGTATGGAAGGTAACGGAGGATCTTGTATTATCAATTCGAGGAACTGTTGAAAGTCCAAAATATAGTTTTAAGTCGAATAAAAAAAATCGCTAGTGAGTGTAAAAAAGAGCTGATTCATTTTATTTTTCCAGCATATTGTATGCACTGCCAGGAAATAGAAATAGAGTCTTCGCAGCTTTTTTGTATATCTTGCAAAGAGTGGATTCAGCGCTTTCCTCTGGACGAGTGTCTTCCTTTTAAGGCTGTAGCTGTAGAACGAGAAGGGATAGCTCTTTCTTTACTAAGAGCTAGTAAAGAATCGTCTTATCCAGAAGTTATTTCTACGATGGCAGCTTTGATGGCTTTTCAAATAATAGACTTAAAATGGCCTTTACCAGAAATCATAATAGCATCGCCTAAAGAGCCTGTAAATATCTTACTAGCCCTAGAGCTGTCTCGTTTTTTTAAGGCCCCCGTCAAAAATTGCCTTAAGTCAGAGCTTGAGTGGAAAAGGCCTGAAATTTGTTCAGATCAGATTGTGTTTTTAGTAGATCTTATCTTACCATTTTCAAGTTCTTGGGAAATCTTAGAAGAAGCAGCCCCTTTACAAATCTTTCAGATCGGTTTTTGTAAGGCAGAGGCTTTTTAAAATTTGAGCCCCTGCTTAGAATTGACTGATAATCCTTTGCCTTAGAACCAAAGAGGTTTTTCGGGGGCTGCTGCTGGTGCTTCTGCGGCTGGTGCTTCCCCTCCGGCCGGTGCTGCTGTTGCAGGTGCTGCTGTTGCTGGTGCTGCGGTGCCATCTTGTGCTCGTATTTGAGATTGATTTGGAGCTGGATTTTTTGGAATGGGGCGAGACTTAGGTTGAGGTGAAAATCCATAGCCTTTCTCAGGGACTGAATATCCGGCGGTAGTTAAAATAGACCCTAATAATACTGTTGAGATTAAATATTTTAAGTTTTTCATGATAGACTCTCCAATTAATTCATTCATAATATTAAAATATATTAAATCTGTTTCATTGTAAATGTTTTTTATTTAATTTTTGTTGGTTGTAAGTATAGTGCTTTGCAAAAAAAAGGAGGTTAGCTTTGTGTTTTTTAAAAAGATTTAAAAACGCTATAACAAAAATTGTTTTATCTGATTTATAGTAAGTGTATTATGTGTAATTTTATATTTAGTCGATATGAAACATAGGTTCTGTCTTTTTAACAGAGACTTTATCTTTGCTTAGATCTTTCTTTTTTGGTTCTTGTTCTTGAGCTGTCTTAACAGAAATACTATTTGGTTTAGTAGAAGTTGGTTTAGTAGAAGTTGTTTTAGGAGTTTGTTTATGCAATGGGAAAATAGGAACAGCATGCCCGTTTATAGTTGAAATGGAGGCGAGTAGTATTGTTGAGATTATAACATTTAAAGTTTTCATGATTAATCCTTAATTTAGTCGCGTTAGTATGTTATTAAATTAAGTGTAATTGCTTTTCTTGTCAATTTTTATAACTTTTTTTAAATGCCTTATTCTCCTAATGGGGTGAGATTGGGGGGCTTGAGACAGTAATGATGCGTTTATTTTGTGAATCGGCAAATTTCCATAAAAATGAGGAAGAGGGATTTTCGTGTATTAAGCCTCTAAGTTTCTTTTTGCCATGTCAATTTGTCTTCGAAGCATGTCGTCTTGAGCGACTTGTCCTGAGATTTTTTTCCAAGCATGGAGGAGTGTAGAGTGGGTTTTTCCTCCAAATCCAGCAGAGAGCTTCATTAGAGATTCGTTAATAAGCTCTTTGGCAAGATACATGGCTACTTGTCTTGGGAAAGCAACGCATTTTGTTCTAGAGTCACTTTTTAAGTCGCTGACTTTTACTTCAAAAATAAGAGACACGCTTTTTAAGATGTTTTCAACAGATACTTTTTTAGAAGGAGCTAGTTGAAAAAGCTCGCTAAGGCTTCTTTCTACGGTTTCTTCGGTAATGTCAAGTCCTAGCATTTTGCAGTAGGCGCTAAGGCGATTAATCGCTCCTTCTAGCTGTCTTACATTATTGTAAATGTGTTCAGCTATAAAGAAGGCTATTTTTTGGGGGAGTCGGATCCCTTTTTGCTCTGCTTTATATTGTAAAATAGCGACGCGCGTTTCTAAATCAGGAATGCCAACATTAGCAACAAGGCCCCATTCCATGCGAGCGGTAAGCCTTTCTGAAAGGTTGAGTTGGCCGGGTGGTTTATCGCTTGTAATGATAATTTGCTTGTTTTGATGAATTAGCGATTCAAATGTATTACAAAATTCCTCTTCAAAGTTGATGCGGTTTTGTAGAAATTGAATGTCATCAACTAAAAGAACATCCAAAGAGCGGTAAAAACGTTTCATCTTGTCAAGAGTCTTCTCTCGTAAGTTAGTGATCAAGTCATTAATAAATCCTTCTGTGGTTATGCAGTGGATTTTCATTTTAGGATGATTTTCTTTGATAAAATGACCGATGGCATGGAGAAGGTGTGTTTTGCCAAGCCCGACGCCGCCGTGAATGAATAAGGGGTTATATGACTTGCCAGGGCGCATTGCAACACCTAATGCGGCGGACTTGACAAATTGATTAGAGGGACCTTCAATAAAGGTTTCAAATTTATAAAGAGAGTTAAGTTGAAAGGAATCTTTCATGGGGTTTTGAGAAGGAGTCGGTTCTGGTTTTTCTTGAGAGGTCTCTTGTTTTTTTGCCCGTACTTCTGTAATGACAAACTCAATAGAGGGGGCGCCAGCTTTATTCAAAGGGAGAAAAAGAGCTAACTCTTGCATGTAATTGTCTAGAAGATATTCTTGAACAAATATATTAGGAACTTCTAATATAATACGGTCAGGATGTGTTGCTATTTTTTGAATAGGGGCAATCCAATTAGCAAATTCGACAGAAGAACAGCGCTCTCCAATGCAATCTAAAAAAAGAGTCCAAACGTCTTGTGATTGACTGGTAAGCATAGATATGATCTGTCCTATTTATTTACGGAGATTATCTGTGAACAAATTTTCCACAGCAGCATCTAGCGCATATTATATTACGTCAAGTTACCATTCGATCTGAAAGCATGCAACAAAAATGATGCGGCTGTTTTATGAATAAGCGAGGATAAGAGCCGAAGCTTGGTTTGCAATTTTTTGTTCAGGATTTGCTTCCAAGGCTTTAGCTTGTAGGAGGGCTTGTTTTTTATAGCCTAAGGCAAAAAGAACTTTAGATCGATTTAAAAGAGTCGGGCCGTGATGAGGGTCCGCTTTTACAGCTTTTTCTAAATAGTTAAGAGCCGCAAGGTGATTACCTTTTTGTAGATAGAGAGCTCCAAGAGTTTGAAGGTCATAAGTGGTATTAGCAGAAAGGATGACAAGTGCTTCAAAAAAGCTTGTCGCTAAGTCATAGTGACCTTGTTTAAGATAGGAAAATCCTACAAATCTAATGTCTTCTAATTCTTCTAGATTCCACCCTAATACTTCTAACCAATTGATGTAGCTCATGTCTTTTATCCCTTTTGATATTGCATACGTCTTGCTATTATATCTGTCATGCACTTGTCTAACATAATGAGGTTTTTAAGCAGTTGAGCTAAGATTTTTTGTTCTTGTTCTTGCTCTTCTTTTTGTTGCTCAGGTTCCCAGTCGGATTCTTCTTTTTTATTGCGATCTTTTTTTTCTTCGCCTTGTTTTTTTGCTTTTTCTTGAAGATGAGCTAGGATTTTTTTTTCTTGATTTTCTGTTTTATCTAGAGGTCCTAAAGAGGGGATTATTTGATAGGTAAACAGTCTTTTTCTTTGATCGTTATAATTATTGGGCATGCAAAATTGTGCCCAAGGAGAATTTCTTTTACCTGTGTCAAACAGCAGATCAAATTCTGAAGAAAAAGAAGGTTCTGTTACATCTATTTCAGCTTGCTTTGGAATAACACGAGATTCCTTAAGAATCTTGTGATCGAATTCTTTTTGATCGGTTGCATATCTAGTGGATGCATCAATTCCTAGATTATCTATTGTGCGAGGTGCCATCTTCTCTCCTTAATAAGAATCTTAACTTTTATTTGCCATGCAGATTAATATTAAATCAATAGTTTTAGTTTGTTTTCTTATTAAATCTAAAAAGGCCTTGATCTTTTTCTCTTGCAATATTGCTTTAGAGGCAACATACTGTAAGGAAACTAAATGGGTGGATTTGTGACTGAAAAAACTCTTTCTTTTCCGATTGGGGTGGATGATTACAAAGAAATAATCGATAAGAAATGTATCTATATAGATAAAACGCTTTTGATCAAAGAATTCTGGAAAGATGATGCCAAGGTTATTTTAGTTACAAGACCTAGACGTTTTGGGAAGACCATATCGCTTTCGATGCTGCGTTATTTTTTTGAATCTAGAGAAGAATCCAATGCTTATCTTTTTGAAAAATCAAAGATTTGGCAAGAAGAGGGGTTTTCTGAAATACAAGGGCGATTTCCGGTCATCTTCATTTCATTCAAAGATATCAAATACAATACCTGGGAAAAATCCTATGCAAAAATTAAAAATATTATTAAATCTGAGGTGGTCCGTACGCTTTCTCCTCTTTTAGGCAAGTGCCTTCCGGAAGAAAAAATTCAATATGATGAACTTATCAACTTTAGTCAGATTGCGGATGAAAATCGAATTCTAATTAATTTTATAAGTAGTTTGAAGTTTATCACTCAGGTTTATGAAAGGATTTATAAAAAGAAAACGATAGTCCTCATCGATGAATATGATACTCCTATTACATGTGCTTACGAAAATCATTTTTATGGGGACATGATAGAATTCATGAGGAATTTGCTTTCAGAAAGCTTAAAAGATAATCCTCATATGCAAAAGGGATTTATGACTGGGGTTGTCAGAACTGCTAAAGATGGCATTGTCTCAGGATTAAACAATCCTAAAATTTGCACAATGTTAGATAGTGGGTTTGCTGATAAATTTGGTTTTACAGAAGAAGAAGTACATCATTTACTTCTTTTAACTAATCGATTCGACCAAAAAAGCAATGTAAAAAAATGGTATAATGGTTATGTGGCTGGCACAAAGTGCTTGTCAGACCCCGACACATCTCATTTAGCTTATCATGTATATAATCCTTGGTCAATTTTAAGTTATTTAGCAGGACCAGCAAAGCGCCCTGAAACGTATTGGGCGAACACAGGTAATAGGAATTTACTGGAAAGACTCATTAGTGAAGCAAGTGAAGAAACTCAAAATGAGTTGAAGCTTTTAATGGAAGGTAAGAGCCTTAAAAATAAAATCATTGATGAAGATGTTATTCTTCTTGATCTTGATGAGAAGGGGCATGAACCTTGGAGTTTTCTTTTTTTTGCAGGATATGTAACTGCTTCAGGTTATACTTATAAAAATAAATATTTTTATAAGTTAAAAACGCCAAATAAAGAAATAGAGGAACTTTATAAAAAACTAGTTCTGAGTGCAATTAATAAAAAATTCTCTTTTTTACAGCTAAGCAAACTTCATGAGTCTTTAGTAAATGGGGATGTTTCTAGATTTTCAGATCTTTTAACTTTATTTGTACAAAACTTCTGTAGCTCACACGATCTTCATCAAAGTGATTTAGAAAGAAGTCTACATTTATTTGTTTTAGGTCTTTTAGCGGCTTTATCGGAAACTTATCTTATTGACTCTAACTTAGAGACGGGTAAGGGACGTTGCGATATCATGTTATGTCCCCATCCATCCGCTTCGGATGGAATAAGCGGCATTATCATAGAGTTTAAAAAAGGAGCGAAAGAGAATTTGGAGGTTTTAGCAGAGGAAGCCCTGACCCAAATAAAAAAATTAGACTATCACTCGCGTTTTCGTAAATGCCATTTTAAGGGTCCTGTTCTTTGTTATGGTATTGCCTCTTATAAAAAAGAACTCTTCGTAAAGATGGAGCTCCTTCATATTGTAAGTTGATGGAATCAATGTTCCGATTTGTTTCCATGTAAGAGAGTTTTTTTCAACATTATCCATTAAATATTTAGCTCCAATCTGTTCTATAGCTATGCTAGTAAAAATTCGAGCCGCGCAATAGTCTGTAGTAATGAAGCGGCTTGAAATAAGAGCTCCTTAACAGGTTAAGCTTGCAATTAGGTTATAAGCCGCCAAGGTTTTTAGATTTGCTTTTTTCAAACTATAGAATTATTTAATTTAGCACAAACCGGTTCGATTTGTTTTATATATTATTTCAGGAATAAACTGTTGCTTTTTTATGTTTTTTCCGTAATTATATCTGGTTTTTTTGTGACTTCATTTATTATTTAAAATAATCCTTACTGACTCGTGCCTGTTAGTGTATGGATGATTTAAATCTCCAGAAAACGAGAAAATGCGATTTCTGGAGATTTTTTATAGTTTATTTATTGTTTTGAAAGGACCTAGACGGATTGGGAAAAGGCGACTTTTAGAAGAATTTGGGCATTGTTTTAAAAAAACATTTACATTTTCAGGTTTGCCACCTGTGGAAAAAACAACAAAGAATTCTCAAAAAGAAGAATTTTCTGGGCAGTTGAGAAGGCAGATTACTTCAACTAGTCTTATTCAATCAAATGACTGGAGTGATTTATTTTGGCAGTTAGAAAGTCATATAGGCCAAGATTCTACACTGGTCATTTTAGATGAAATTTCTTGGATGGGATCTTGTGATTTGTATTTTAGGAAAAATGATAAACTGGTCTTTGCTATTTGTGGGTCCTCGTCGGCTTGGATAGATAAAAACATATTGAGTAGTACTGGCTTTTTAGGAAGAGAGTCATTGACTTTGACTTTAGAGGAACTCCCCTTGTGTGATTGTTCCGAGTTTTCGAACTTTGAAAAAAAAAGTATCAGCTCATGAAAAATTAAAGATTTTGTCTGTTATAGGGGGAATCTCTAGCTAGTTAGAAAGTATGAATCCTATTTTATCTGCGGATGAAAATATCCGTCGAATGCGTTTTGATAGCTCACGTATTTTATTTAATGAGTTTGAAAAAATATTTTCAGACTTGTTTTCCTCTAAAAATGTATTTTATAAAAATATTGTAACTTGTTTATCTGATGGAATTTCTGACCAAGTGACAATTTGCCAGAAAATTCGACTAAAGAGAGGGGGAGATATCTCCCAACATCTCGATGACTTAATAAAGTCAGGGTTTATCTCGAGAGATTTTACGTGGAATATAAAGGATGGTCAGGTGTCTAGTCTTAGTCATTATCGATTGAAAGATAATTATTCGAGATTTTATTTGAAGTATATAATGCCAAACCGCATGTAAATGGCGTCAGTGAATCTTTAGAAGAAACTCAATACTTTTCTAATATTATTGATATGAAATCATTTGTTAGTCCTGTTTATTCATTTTTAAATCAGTAATAGTCTTTACTCTTTGTTCGTTTTATCGCATTCTTATAATTCCCAATAGGCATTATCATAGAGTTAAAAAAATAATATATAGGCTTTAGCAGAAGAAGCCCTGATCCAAATAAAAAAATTAGACGATTACTCGCGTTTTTGTAAATGCCATTTTAAGGGTCATGTTCTTTGTTATGCTATCGCCTCTTATATAAAAGAGCCCGTCCTAAGGAGGGAGCTCTTTTATATTGTAAGTTGATGGGGTTTTTTTCTATATTACACTATATACTAACGAAGGTGAGACACGAGCTAGAAGAGCGGCTTCGAGGATTCTTGCTGGAATCAATGTTCCGATCTGTTTCCATCTAAGAGATTCTTTCCCAGCACTGTCCATTAAATGTTTAGCTGTAATCTGTCCTATTGTTATGCCAGTAAGAATTCGAGCCAGGGGATAATCTGTAGTAATAAAACGGCTAGATTGCACAAAGCATGTTCCGATTAAACTTGCAACTAGGCTATGAACTGCCAAGGTCTTTGGGTCTGCTTTTGTCCCAAGTATGGAATTATTTAATTGATCAGACCCCGTTCTTGTTAATATAAGTTTGCATAAGTTCATAATCATCGCCGATTTTATGGTTTTGGCATAATTATATCTGTTTTTTTTTTTTTTTGTAACCGATTTTAATACTTAAAATAATAGTTACTCTTTCGCTTCTATTAACCTAGGACTGAAAAAGAGCGTCTCTAGAACGGGAATTGTAAAAACAACTTCTTAGCGGTTATTCAAAGAAAGGATGTTATATTTATCTTTAAATTCCCAAATCGGATCCATTTTAATTTGCTGCGGGTAATAATCTTTTTTCTAAAGAAAAACAAGCGAATCTAAGAGGTTTAATAGGTTTTTCATCTGCTAAAAAATCAACATTTCTTTATTTATCTATTTTTAATTTAGTAATTTCCACTTTTTTTGACGCATCTAAAGTTCTGCTGTAGAGTGTGTTGTTTTGAGCATAACTATGCTTAGTGGGAATTTAGTTTAAAAAGGTTGCTGATTTTGGATAGAAAGTGTTAAATTGTGGGAAAGAGTGGGATTTTATGGGCAAGTTCTTTTTCAGCGGATGTACATCAGGCAAATTGGACGATAAAAATCGTTTTGTCTTGCCTCAGTCCATGCGTTTAGGTCTTGTTGAAAATGGGGAGATGGAATTTAGTATTGCACTCGGTCTTGGAGGTTGTCTTGCGATCTATCGCCAAAGCGATATTCAGAAGATTGTAGAGAAGTTTCAGTCGAAGCAACACGTCGGCAAATTTCAAAAGTTTTTCACCTTATTTTTTTCCACGTTGCATCAAACAACATGTGATAAAATTGGAAGGGTCATTCTTCCCTCCATTTTAAAAAACGCAGTGGGTATTGATAGTGAAATTATAATAGCCGGTGTTTTGAATAAGATCGAAATCTGGTCTAAAGAGAAATATGACGTTCAGTTGATGAACTTAATGAATGGAATAGATCCTGAAATGAATTTAGCGCAAATGTGTGAAGAAGCTTTTGCTCTTCTGGATGAAGAAAATGAAAAAGGGGTAGAAGATGCAGAATAAAAGACCTCATATTTCAATTTTAGAAGAAGAAATGGTAGCTTTTTTTGCAGAAAGCAAATTGAAAGTGTTTGTTGATGGGACTGTAGGAGCTGGTGGTCACTCAAAGCGAATTTTAGAAGAACATCCAGAAATTGATCTTCTTATTGGAATAGATCAAGACCCAGAGGCTCTTGCCATAGCAAAGAATAGGTTAGAAGTATGGAAAGATAAGGTGCAGTTGGTTCACGCCAACTTTCAAGATCTTCATAAGGTCTTAAAAAAGATGAAAGTAGATGTTGTCGACGGTTTTTTTTTGACCTCGGAGTTTCATCAATGCAACTCGATCAAGATAGTAAAGGGTTTAGTTTTTTAAAAGAGGGGCCTTTAGATATGAGAATGAATCCATTAAGCGAGCTCGATGCGGAAACTATTATCAACGAATGGTCAGAAAATGATTTAGGTGAGATTTTTCTAGAATACGGTGAAGAACCTAAATGGAAAATTATTAGCAAAGCTATTGTGCAAGCAAGGAAGAAGTGTCGTATTTGTACAACAAAGCAATTGTCAGATTTGATCACTTCATGCCGATCTAGAGTAAGGGGTAAGCTTCATCCTGCAACTCTTGTCTTCCAAGCGTTAAGAATTTGTGTAAATAAAGAGTTGGATGTGCTTCAAAATGCGATAGATCAATCAATGAAGCTTTTAGCGTCTCATGGAAGAATAGGTGTGATTAGTTTTCATAGCTTAGAAGATCGAATTGTAAAAAACATGTTTCGAGAGGCGGCGACACCCATTAGAGAAGGAAAAGAGAAATTGATTCCTTTAATGAAACTCTTAACAAAAAAACCTATAGTGCCCACTCTTGCAGAAATTCGTAAAAATATAAGATCTCGTAGTGCCAAAATGAGATTTGCGGAAAAAAATTAAAGTCGGAAAGTATATGGAACAGAAAAAAGGATTTACAGTTCAAGTGGCTCTTTGTCTTCTGATGTTGGGGGCTTGTCTTTTTTCTTATTTAGAAAAACAGAACGAACTCACAGAGCTCCGTATATATGTTCCTAAGTTGGTTAAGGAAATTCAGTTAAAGCAAGAAGTGAATGTTGGATTAAAGTATCAAATTCAGAAATTTGAAAGTCCAGAGCATCTGATGCTGTTAGCTTCCGATTCAAAGTTTAATCATTTAAAATACCCTTTAAGTAAAGAAGTTCTTGTACTAGAAGATACCCCCCAGTTAGACTGGTCAGCAGATAAAAAGACAGCGTGTTTTTCATCGAAAATTAGGCACACATTGGCAGTTGGAGCAAAGTAAACATGTCTCGTAGACGCCTTGATGGTTTTCTTCTAACAGAAGGCCGCAAACGTCTGGTGTTTTTGTCTGTAGGTCTAGCTTTTCTTTTTAGCCTTCTTCTTATTCAATTTTATCGAATTCAGATTATTGAAGGGGTGAAATGGCAGAAGAAAGCTTTAGCTCAACATCAACTCAGAGTTATAGAGCCTTGTAAAAGAGGTTCGTTTTATTCTAATACATCTATTAGGGCAGGGCACCCGGAAGAGGCTGTTCCTTTTGTTGTAGATGTGGAAAAGTCGCATCTGTATGCGGATGGATCCTCTATTCCGGAAGTCTTTAAACCTCAAATTATTGAAAGCATTTCTTTGATTTTCTCTTTAGATAAAAAAGGGAAAGAAAACCTGAAAGAGCAACTGAGTAAAAGGTCTAGAAGTCGTAAGTTAATCTTATGGATGGATCAAGAAAAAAGAAAAGAAGTTGAAAAGTGGTGGTTTCCTTTTGCTAGGCAACATAAGATCCCTCGTAATGCCCTTTTTTTTATACAAGACTTTAAGCGTTCATACCCTTATGGGAAAATGCTAGGTCAGATTCTCCATACCGTTCGAGAAGATCGAGATCCTAAAAACCACAACCAAATTCCAACAGGAGGCTTAGAGCTTTCTTTACAATCCTACTTACAGGGGAAAGATGGGAAGCGTGTTTTTTTGAGATCGCCCCGTAATCCTTTAGACTTTGGAACAGTCGTTGTTCCCCCTGAAGATGGTGCGGATGTCTTTTTGACGATCAATCATTATTTGCAGGCCTTAGCTGAGGAAGAAATCGCTAAAGCAGTAGAAAATGCGGGAGCTAAAAATGGATGGGCTATTATGATGGAACCCCATACTGGAGAAATTTTAGCTTGGGCTCAATATCCCTATTTTGAACCGGCCTCTTATCGATCTTTTTTTAATGATCCACTTTTGCAAAAAAGAGCGGAGATTAAAGGGATTATCGAGCCTTTTGAACCGGGGTCTATAATGAAACCGATTACTATAGCTATTTGTTTTAAGGCGAATGAGGAATTAAAAAAAAGAGGAAAACCTCCTCTATTTTCGCCTAATGAAAAAGTATCAACATCTAAAGGATCATTTCCAGGAAGATCAAAGCCGATTAAAGATACCCGAGTTCATTACTATTTAAATATGTATATGGCTCTACAAAAATCTTCTAATATCTATATGGCTCGGATGGTTCAGCGTGTGATCGAGCAACTAGGAGAAGACTGGTATAGAAGTTGTTTGCAAGAAGTTTTTGGGTTTGGTGTAAAGACGGGGATTGAGCTGCCTTCGGAAAGTATAGGGCTTTTACCCTCTCCGCATAAAAAGCATCCAAACGGGGCTGTTGAGTGGTCAAAGCCAACGCCCTACTCCATTTCTTTTGGTCATAATATTCTGGCAAGTAGTTTGCAAATGCTGAGAGCATATGCTGTTTTGGCTAATGGAGGCTATGAAGTGAATCCTCATCTAGTTCGGAAAATTGTTAAAACGCATCGGGATGGAACTAAAGAGATCATTTTAAATAGTCAAGAAGTTAATAAGCTAAAAGAGCGAAGGTCTCTGATAGACTCCAAGTCTTTAGCGGAGGTTTTAAAAGGAATGATGTACGTAACCAAATTAGGGGGTGGGGCTAGAAGAGCTGATATTTCTGGGTATACTGAAGCTGGAAAAACGGGAACTTCTGAAAAAGTAATAAATGGGGTTTATTCAAAAAAAGATCATGTTTCGACGTTCGTAGGGTTTTGTCCTGTTGATAATCCACGATTTGTTTTGATGATTGTTATCGATGAACCAGAGCATAGAGTCATCCCTGGAGTGGGAAGGAATCAGTATGGAGGGATTTGTGCAGCGCCTGTTTTTTGCGAAATCGGGAAAAAAACTCTTCAGTATCTTGGAGTAGAATTAGATGATCCCTTTGGATTTCCTGTAGGAGATCCAAGAAGAGATTCTACTAAAGCAGTTTGGAGTAAGGAAACTATAATGTTAAATGATTTGTACGACAGTTGGAACAAATGAGAATTAAACTAAAACAACTTCTTAAAGGAATTCCTCTGATAGAGGTTAAAGGATCTAAAGAAGTGGAGGTTGTGGGTCTTTGCAACAACTCTAAATTAGCTGCGCCAGGATTTTTGTTTTTTGCTAAAAAAGGGACTAAGCAACATGGGAATAGCTTTATTTCTGAGGTTAGAGAGGCTGGGGTTGTTGCTATAGCAACAGATCTTTTTGATCCTTTTTTAAAGAATATAGTGCAAATTATTCATCCAGATATTGTTTCTTTGGAGGCTTTATTAGCAGCGCGTTTTTACGATTATCCTTCTAGAAAGCTTCTTACTGTAGGAATTACAGGAACTAATGGGAAAACAACTAGTTCTTATTTAATTAAGTATTTATTTGATGCTATGGAGCTTCCGGCAGGTCTTATAGGAACGATTGAGTGGATTATAAAAGACACTATCTTCCCCTCTAGTTTGACAACACCAGATGTAATTACAAATCAAAAATTACTTTACGAAATGAACGCGGTGGGATGTAAGAGTATTGTTATGGAGGTGTCTTCTCATGCATTGGATCAAAAGAGAGTGTCGGCTATTGATTTTGATCTAGCCATTTTTACGAATCTTACAGAAGATCATTTAGACTATCATCATACAATGGAAGAGTATGGTCGGACAAAAGCTAAACTTTTTACCTCTTTAGGGAAAGAGGGGAAGTTTGGGAAGCCGTATCCTAAGATAGCAATCCTCAATTATGATAGTATATGGTCTAAAGAAATGATCAAAAATCTGACAGTTCCTTTAATTACTTATGGGCTTTTTGAAGGAGCTGATGTAAGGGCAGGCCAAATTCATTTATATCCTAATGGAAGTGAATGTCTGATTTCTTTTCAAGATCAACTGCTTCCTTTTAAAACTTCTTTGATTGGAAAGTTTAATATATATAACTGCCTTGCCGTAACGGCTGCTGCTTTAGGGTTAGGTTGGGATCTTGCTAAAGTTCTTTCTATTCTTTCTTCTTTTAAATCTGTTCCAGGGAGATTGGAACGAGTAGATAATGAGAAAGGAAAAAATGTCTTCGTCGATTATGCGCATACGGAAGATGCTTTAAAAAATGTACTTGAAAGCTTAAAAGAAATTGCTAAGGGGCGGATTCTATGTGTTTTTGGTTGTGGAGGAAATCGAGATAAGCAAAAAAGACCTAAAATGGGGGCTGTAGTTGAAAAATTAGCCGATTTGGTTTTTATTACTTCAGATAATCCACGAGGAGAGCCGGCTGAAACAATCATTGAAGAGATTCTTTCAGGTATTCAAGATACAAAAAAAGTTTGCGTAGAAATCGATCGAAGAAAGGCTATAGAAAAGGCTGTGGGGCTGTTGAAGGCAGATGATGTCTTGCTGATAGCTGGTAAGGGTCATGAAAATTATCAGATTTTTTCTCATCATACAATCCATTTTGATGACAGAATCATCGCAAAGGAGTATTGTCGGTAATAGCGTATAACATAGAAAAAAGAGACTTTATTATATGGGTTTTAGAAAGTGTGTAAAAAAAGTCCTTTTTCTTTCTTTTCTTTTGCTTTTTACGTCATCCGCAGAAAGTCGTTCATCATCGCCAATTCATCTAGCAGCCACGTCATCGCAAAGAGAAGAATTGACGATCTCAAAAATAAAAGGGCCCTTAGTTGTCTTGGATGCAGGACATGGGGGAAAGGATGAGGGGGCTAAGGTAAGATCTCTTCAAGAGAAAAAACTGACTCTCTTAACCACTCTTTATACAAAAAAATATTTAGAAGATTTAGGTTACCGTGTTTTATTAACAAGAGCAAAAGATGTGTATGTTTCTTTGGCGAGAAGGGTTTTAGTTGCCAATAAAATGAAGTGTGTAGTTTTTGTGAGTATTCATTTTAATACAGCTCCAAAGAATCATTTGGCTCAAGGTCTTGAAGTTTATTATATGGGAGAGGGAACTGAAAGAGGTAAATCTTCTCGTAAACTTGCTAATTGTTTGCTATATGATGTTATGGGGCAAACAAGTTCTCTTTCAAGAGGCATTAAATTAGGTAATCATTTATATGTTGTTCGAGAGACTCAAATGCCAGCCGTTTTATTTGAGGCAGGATTTATGACAAATCCGGAAGAGTGGGCCAAAATAAAAGAAAAAACGTATTTAGAAAAAATTGCTAAGGGGATTTCTCAAGGTGTTGACCGTTACTTGAAGTCGTAAAATATACGTCCTCGGCGCGAATTGAACGCGCGGCCTGTTGCTTAGGAGGCAACCGCTCTATCCAACTGAGCTACGAGAACGCAAGAACGATCATTATGGCAACTTCAAGGGTTTGTCTCAAGAAAAAATAAATGAAAGGAAAAAGAATATGCTTCAAAATCAAGCAGACATTGGCCTTATCGGGCTTGCAGTCATGGGACAAAATCTTGTTCTGAACATGAATGATCATGGATATACCGTAGCAGTTTTTAATCGGACTACGTCTAAAGTAGATGATTTTTTAAATACGACGGCAAAGGGAACCAAGGTTATAGGGACGCATGATTTAAAAGCGTTTTTTACAGCTTTAAAGCGGCCGCGTAAAGTTATGATGATGGTTAAAGCGGGTCAAGCAGTAGATGATTTAATTGCAGAGTGTCTTCCTTTTTTAGAAGCTGGGGATGTTGTTATAGATGGTGGCAACAGTTTATATTTAGATAGTCAGAGACGCATGGAAGAACTAGAGAAAAAAGGTGTTTTATTTGTTGGGGCTGGGATTTCAGGAGGAGAAGAGGGAGCTCGTTATGGTCCTTCAATTATGCCTGGAGGAAATGTTAAGGCATGGCCTATTGTAAAAGAAATTTTTCAAAGCATTTCTGCTAAAGCTGCCGAAGATGGACTTCCTTGTTGTGATTGGATTGGAGCAGGAGGCGCAGGACATTATGTTAAAATGGTGCACAATGGTATTGAATATGGAGATATGCAGTTAATTTGCGAAGCATATCAAATCTTAAGAGAAGCTCTTGGGTGTTCCATAGATGAAATTAAAGACATTTTCACCTCTTGGAATAAAGGTGTTTTAAGTAGTTATTTGATTGAAATTGCAGGTCAAGTTTTTGCTCATAAAGATACAGATGGAGCTCCTTTAATTGATAAAATTTTAGATGTTGCAGGTCAAAAGGGAACTGGAAAGTGGACTGGAATCAGCGCGTTAGAGCTTGGACTTCCCGTGACGCTTATCGGAGAGGCTGTATTTGCTAGATGTCTTTCTGCTCTTAAGGATCAACGGGTAAAAGTTTCAAAATTATATCCAAGGAAAAAATTATCGCCTCCAGCAGATAAGCAAAAGAAGATTGAAGAAGTTAAGCATGCATTATACGCATCTAAGATGATTAGTTATGCTCAAGGATTTACTCTTATTAAAGAGGCTGCTAAACAGTTTAATTGGACTTTAGATTATGGGTCTATAGCTTTAATTTGGAGAGCGGGTTGCATTATTCGAAGTCGCTTTTTAAATGATATTAAAAAAGCATTTGTAGAAAACCCAGACTTGGACAATCTTCTGTTTGATCCGTTTTTTCAAGCTGAAATTCTTTCTTCTGAAGACGGATGGAGATCGATTGTTGCTTATACTGCAATGACAGGAGTTCCTTCTCCTTGCTTTAGTACGGCGCTAGCTTATTTTGATGGCTATCGTTCAGAAAGACTTCCTGCAAATCTTTTACAAGGTTTAAGAGATTTTTTTGGTGCACATACGTACGAAAGAATAGATCAGCCTAGAGGCAAATTCTTTCATACGAATTGGACTGGAAGTGGAGGAAACATAACGGCTGGGTCTTATACTATTTAATTGTTCTTTAAAATTTCTTAAAACAATATAATCTCTCAATATTCAAATTTTTATTGGGAGATTGTGTGGTTTCATCTGTGTTGCAAGGTTCTTCTAGTCCTTTTATTATATCAAAATCAGATCTAATGCCTTTGCAGTCAACTGTTCAAAAGACGCTAGATAGTGCGTCTCGAAACTTATATAGACTTTGGACTGCCCTATCTACTGGAGTTGTTGTAGGTGTTGCTAACCTGAGTTTTGAGATGATTCTCAGTGATTTTTTATGTGTTATTCCTCAGCTTGAAGAGTTTTTATCAGATCCGGATCTTGCTTTAGAATATATGGAGAGTTCTTTTTTTTCTGATGTAGTGGAAGCTCCTATTCTAGAAGAGATTATTTTTCGAGTGATTATTCAAAACTTTTTTCATTGGATTTCACAAAAAATAGTTCCAGATCAAAATCTTGAATTTTTTTCATGCAAGCTGAAGCTATCATTATTGGTAGCAATTATTGCTACTGCTATTTTATTTGGAATGGCCCACTTGTCAAGCGGGCTTGGAATTATTCATGTAATACTCGCAACCGTAGGAGGAATTACTTATGGAATTTTAAAAGAAAAGCAAGGGCTCCCGGCATCTATAGCAGCTCACATGACAAATAATGCAATCGTGTATGGGATTTGCTGTTTAGTTTAATTTTATAAGGAGTTGGTCATGTTGTCTAATATAAGTAGAAATAGCTCAGTTAAGACGGTCTTCTATGTGTCTAGAGACGTTTCAATAAAATCTTCAAAAATAACTGCTGTTGCCTCTAGAGATTTGTGGGTTAAAGACTTTGTAAATCCGATAGAAAGAAGCTTGGAAAATTTGAAATCTATAAATGTTTCGAGATTTATTTTAAAAGGGATGTTGGGGATTTTTGCTCAAGCTGTTTTCTATAAAGCTGCACAAGAGATTGTTCCGGATCGGGATATTATAGTGGTTTTTTGTAAGCTTAAAATAGCTACATTAGTAGCTATTCTAGCTACTGCTATTTTATTTGGGATAGCTTCTTTTTTTGGAGGAGTGGGGTTTTTTCCTGTTATAAGATCAACATGTAATAACATTGCTATAGATATTTTGCGTAGCCACTATGGACTTACTATGGAAGCGTTGTTGCGTAGCGTGCGCAAAGGTCTAGTGTGAAAGACTTTATATGGAGGCATCCAACTGTAAAGAGGTGTCTGAAAAGTGCTTTTTGCATCTGCTATATATATCATGGACCATATGAGGATCTAGAGCAGTTTTATAATTATTCTTTACTACTTCTTTGGTTGTAAAGAGAAGTTCTCATTTTACCATTACTGCAGAGTCTAGGCTTTTGACTGCTTTATGATTTTTTTTGTCTTTTGAAGAATCTGTTTTCCCCGATGGAGATTCCAACGTTGAACAGGTGGACCTGGCCGAAGTTAAAGCAATAGCCGACATTTCTACTTAATTCTAATAAGCTTAAAACAGCAATCCGATGACAAGCAGCTTTTCTTCTGGAGGCTGAATTGCAAATTGAAATAGTGGTGGAATAAAGTTTTTTATGTAAAAGTAGATTTTTTTTGCAAAGGATCTGGATTGTGAAATATAAGCTGCTAGTAATGGGAGTCGTTTTAATTATGGGATTGTTTTTTGGTCTTAGTGGAGTAAGTTCGGAAGATTGGAGCTACCCTAAATCTAGAAAAGAGGATCAAGTAGATGATTATCATGGAATCAAAGTAAAAGATCCATATCGCTATTTAGAAGAGCTAGATTCATTCGAAACAAAACAGTGGGTTCATGCGCAAAATGCTTTGACATCTAAATATCTGGATCAAATTCCAGAGAAAGAGAAGATTCGTAAGAGATTGGAGTCCCTTTGGGATTATGAACGATATGGTATTTTTTTAAAAAGAGAGGGGCGTTATTTTTTTACAAAAAATACGGGCTTACAAAATCAACAGGTGCTTTATACAGTTGAAGATTTAAAGGAAGATCCGATTGTTCTATTAGATCCAAACGTGCTTTCTAAAGAAGGAACTGTGGCAGTTAGTTTCTACTCCCCTAGTGAAGATGGAAAACTTATGGCATTTGGGTTAACTAGTGCAGGATCTGATTGGACTGAAATCAAGCTATTAGATGTTCTAACCCAAAAGGAACTCAATGACCATTTAAAATGGGTGAAATTTTCAACGGTTTCATGGCTATTAGATGGAACTGGATTTTATTATAATCGCTATGACAAACCGTTAGAAGATCAACTTGAAGCTTTAAATTATAATCAAAAAGTTTACTTCCATAAAATAGGAACCTCTCAAAATCAGGATGTTCTTATTTATCAGAGACCGGATCATGCAAATTGGATGTTTAGTCCAACGGTAACTGAAGACGGGAAGTATCTTGTGTTAGAGGTTATGCAAGGGTCTGCTTCAGAGAATGCAGTGTTTTATAGAGAAATTAATTCTAAAGAGCCGTTTAAGGAAGTCTTTGCACTTTTTGATGCGCAATATCGGTATATAGCTAATGAAGGAGATGTTTTTTGGTTTGAGACAACTTTTCAGGCTCCAAAAGGTAGGCTAGTTAAAGTTGATCTAAAGAGTTCGAAAGAAATGGTTGTAAAAGAAGTAATTCCTGAAAGTCTTGATAGTTTAGAAAGCGCTAGCCTAGTTGGAGATAGGTTTGTTGTTAGTTATCTTAAAGATGCACATAGTCAAATTCAAATTTTCACATTAGACGGAGCTTTAGAAAAAACGATTAGCTTGCCATCTTTAGGGACAGCATCTGGATTTTCCGGAAAAAAATGTGAGAAAGAAACGTTTTATACTTTTACAAGTTTTAATCAACCACAGACCATTTATCAATATGATTTTATCTCAGGTGAAAGCCAACTAATCTTTAAGCCTTCAGTTAAGATTGACTTAGACTTGTTTGAAACTAAGCAAGTGTTTTATCAAAGTCTTGATGGAACTAAAGTGCCGATGTTTTTAGTGTATAAAAAAGGAATTTCTTTCGATGGCAGAAATCCGGTACAACTCTATGGATATGGAGGTTTCAATCTATCAATTACCCCATACTATTCAACTGAAATAATGGCATGGTTAGAGCTGGGTGGAGTTTATGCAGTAGCAAGTCTTAGAGGGGGGGGAGAGTATGGAGAAAGTTGGCATACAGGTGGAAAATTAGAGAATAAACAAAATGTATTTGATGATTTTATTTCAGCTGCTGAGTGGCTCATAGCGCAAAAAATTACATGTCCTTCTAAGCTTTCCATTAGTGGAAAAAGTAATGGGGGATTGCTTGTCGGGGCTTCTATTACCCAAAGGCCTGATCTTTTTGGCGCGGCAATTCCTGGCGTTGGTGTTATGGATATGCTGCGCTATCATAAGTTTACAATTGGATGGGCTTGGGTTCCTGAATATGGAAGCTCAGAAGAAGCTCATCAATTTTCTTATCTATATAAATACTCTCCTTTGCATAATATTCGATCTAGAACTAAGTATCCGCCCACTTTAATTTTAACAGCAGATCATGACGATAGAGTGGTTCCGTCTCATAGCTTTAAATTTGCAGCGGCTATGCAAGATGCTCAAGGCCATGACGCTCCTATCCTCATACGTATTGAGACATCTGCAGGACATGGAGCTGGGAAACCAACTTCTAAAATTATTGATGAGACGACAGATAAGCTTGCATTTTTAGTAAAGTATTTAAAAATAGAGTAGAAATTTTAGGAGCAACATAAAATGCATGAATCATTATTTTCCCTTGAAAGCAATCCACATCAATTATTGGGACTACATGTTCTTTCAAAGGGAACTAAGCTAGTTCGCTTGTGGCGTCCTGGAAGTATGGACGTGTATTTGGAAGTCCAAGGTAAGATTGTTTCTGCAAAAAAAGTAGACGAAGAAGGCTTTTTTGAAGTGGAAGTTTCATCAGATCTAGAAGCCTTGGATTATAGAATCTATCATAACAGTGGAATGTTAGCCCACGATCCTTATGCCTTTACGCCAACGCTTGGAGAATTAGATATTTATCTTTTTTCCAAGGGCCTTCATTATAAACTCTATGAAATGCTGGGAGCTAGAATTTTTGAACATCAAAATTGCAAGGGGACGAAGTTTTCTGTTTGGGCCCCCTCAGCTATTGCAGTTTATTTAATAGCCGATTTTAACCAATGGGACGATCGAATAACTCCAATGCGAAGCATGGGGCATTCCGGGCTTTGGGAGATTTTTATTCCAGGGGTCGGAGAGGGAGAGAAATACAAGTTTGTAATTAGTACGCAACAAGGCATAAAAAAAGTTAAAGCAGATCCTTTAGGATATTTTAGTGAACTTAGGCCTCAAAATGCTTCTATTGTTGCAAATGTGGATCGTTATGAGTGGCAGGACTTGACATGGATGGAGGAAAGACTTGTAAAGGATCTAAATCGACCGATGATTGTCTATGAATTGCATTTAGGTTCTTGGAAGGGAGAAAAAGGATGTTTTTTAAACTATAGGGAAATAGCAGCTCTTTTATCGACATACTGCCTAGAGATGGGCTTTACTCATGTAGAACTATTGCCTATTTCAGAGCACCCACTAGATGAGTCTTGGGGCTATCAAGTTTCGGGGTTTTACGCGGTAACTAGTCGTTATGGAACACCAGAAGATTTTCAGTATTTTGTAGATGTTTTACATCAAAATAACATTGGAGTAATTTTAGATTGGGTTCCAGCACATTTTCCAACCGATGATTTTGCTTTAGCACAATTTGATGGTACAAGCCTATACGAACATCAAGATCCTAGGAAAGGATTTCATCTTCATTGGAATACTTGTATTTTTAACTATGGACGTTTAGAGATTTCTAATTTCCTCATTGCCAATGCTTTGTTTTGGATGGAAAAAATGCATATAGATGGCCTTCGAGTAGATGCGGTGGCTTCGATGATCTATTTAGACTATGGAAGAGAAGCGGGGGGATGGATTCCAAATGGATATGGAGGAAATGAAAACTTAGAAGCAATTGAGTTTTTAAAGCATTTGAATTCTGTTGTGCATGAGAAGTTTCCTAAGGTGTTGATGATAGCAGAAGAGTCTACAACATTTTCAGGAGTGACTCGCCCGTTAGAGTGGAAAGGCCTAGGGTTCGATTTAAAATGGAATATGGGATGGATGAATGATAGCTTGAGATATTTTAAGGTGAATCCTATTTTTAGGAGCTATCATCGCAATGAGCTTACTTTTGGATTGCTATATGCTTTTTCAGAACGTTTTATGGTTGCTCTTTCGCATGATGAAGTAGTTCATGGAAAAAGTAGTCTTCTTTCAAAGATGCCGGGCGATGAATGGCAGAAATTTGCAAATCTGAGACTTTTATATAGTTATATGATCTGTCAACCTGGAAAGAAATTGTTTTTTATGGGGGCAGAGATAGGGCAGTGGAATGAGTGGAGTTGCAAAGATCCATTGCCTTGGTACTTATTAGAATATCCATTGCATAAAGGAATGCAAAAGTGTGTAAAAGAGCTTAATCATTTTTATCAATCACATGGAAGCTTTTGGGAAAAAGATTTTGATCCTAAAGGGTTTGAGTGGGTTGATTTTTCCGATCATAAAAATTCTGTTATTAGCTATCTTAGAAAAGGAAAAGGAACCATGTTTCTTTGCGTACATAACTTTACCCCTTCTTATTTTGAGGAATATCACCTGTTTCTTGCTAACTGTATTTTCAGTGATTTTATCGAAATAGAGGAATTGTTTTCTACCGATAGAGAAGAATATGGAGGATCTGGTAAGCTCAATCCTTCTGTTATAAAAAGCAATCAAGGAGCGGTGAAATTTCATCTAGCTCCCCTTTCCACTATGATTTTTGAGGTGCACCTTGTCTCGTAATCTATCAGTAACTTTTGAAGACTATCAACAGCTTGTAAAAACAATTTTTAGGCATGACATTCTTTACTATGGAAAAACCCAGCCGGAGATTTCCGATTATGAATATGATCATCTTCTTAAACAATTAGAGCAGATAGAGAAAGAGCATCCCGAGTGGATAAGTCCCACTTCTCCATCGCAACGAGTAGGGGAGATGATCTCAGGTGGTTTTAAAGAAGTTGTTCATGCAGTTCCTATGATGTCGCTTGCCAATACGTATTCTCATCAAGAAGTTGAAGATTTTGTAGAAAGAGTTTTAAGGTGGTTAGATGGTAAAAGACCGCAATTTTGTGCTGAACTTAAGATGGATGGGATTGCTGTTTCTGCGTTATTTGAAAAGGGAGTTTTTACTCGTGCAGTGACTCGAGGGGATGGAAAAAAGGGAGATGATATCACACTGAATATGAAGACAATTCGATCTCTTCCATTGAGGCTTTCTGGGAAAGATATTCCAGATCTATTAGAGGTTAGAGGTGAAGTCTTTATGACAAAAGCTGTTTTTGCTGATCTGAATCAAAAAAAAGAGGAGATGGGGCAGTCTCCATGGGCAAATCCTCGTAATGCGGCAGCCGGATCTCTTAAGTTATTGGATTCTAAGGAGGCAGCAGAGCGTAGGCTCTGTGTTATATTTTATGGAATCGCGCAAGATTCATCCAATAGATGCAAGTCACAAGAAGAAGTACTCCATCTTTTACAAGAAATGGGTCTTCCTACTTTTGAGAAAGACTTTTATTCAGTATGTGAAAGTTCGGAAGATATAATGGCGTTTGCTGGGAAAATTGAAAAAAAAAGAGAGAAGCTTCCTTATGAAATAGACGGGATTGTTATAAAAGTAAACGAGCTTAAATGCCAAGATGCTTTAGGGACTACGGGCAAAAGCCCTAGATGGGCCGTTGCGTATAAATTTTCTCCAGAGCAAGCAGTAACAGAAATTCTTGACATTACGGTTCAGGTCGGAAGAACAGGTGTTTTAACACCGGTCGCAGAACTAAAGCCTATTTCCTTGTCAGGGAGTGTGATTGCAAGGGCTACTTTACACAATCAAGAGGAAATCTCTCGGAAAGATATTCGTATTGGAGATTTTGTTGTTATAGAAAAAGGGGGGGATGTAATCCCTAAAATTGTAGCGGTGGATCTTAGTAAGCGGCCGGCTCAATCAACTCCTTGGCAAATGCCTCATAAATGTCCTGTATGCGCTGCTCCTGTGATTCATGTAGAGGGAGAGGTAGCGATTCGTTGTCCAAATTCAGAATGTTCTCAGCAGATCCTTCGAAAGATTGTTTTCTTTGCAAGCAAAGGAGCTATGAATATTGGCCATTTAGGAGAAAAAGCTGTAGAGCAGCTTTTTCAAAAGGGTCTTATTAAAGATTGCTCAGATATATACTCGCTCACAGAGAATGAGCTTTCTCAGGTAGAAGGGTTTAAAGAAAAATCGATAGATAACTTACTCCAAACTATTGAAGCTTCTAAGCAATGTTCTCTGGCCAGGTTTATTTTAGCAGTAGGCATAAAGTATGTAGGAACAGGGACTGCGGAAGATTTAGCAAATACGGCTCAAACTATAGATGCTTTATCTAAGATGACAAAAGAAGAGCTGCTAGAGATTGAGGGAGTAGGAGAAAAAGTTGCAGAATCTGTTTTTGAGTTTTTTCAAAATCCACAGAATCAAACAGAGGTTAGTAAACTTTTAGAAAAAGGTGTAAGCCCAGATCTTCCAAAAGTTTCTTTTAATCCAGACCATCTGTTTTATGGAAAAACGTTTGTTTTAACAGGGTCCTTAAAAGAATATACGCGCTCGCAAGCAGCTTCTTTGATTAAGGAAAAAGGAGGGAAGGTGGCACCTTCTGTGAGCTCCAAGGTAGATTATGTTCTCTTCGGAGAAGATCCAGGATCTAAATGGGAAAAAGCTAAAAAACTTAATGTAACTCTTCTTACAGAAGAAGAGTTTAAACGGATGCTTTAAGGGGTCTTTTGTGAAGCTAGGTTCTTGTTTTTAAGTGCTTTAACTGTTTAGTGTTAAAACTGTTACATTCCCCAGATTTCAATGGTTTTTCCTGAAACTCTTTCTGTTTTATGATAAATTTTTTCATCCCAAGATTTTTTGACGTCTCGGTCGAAAATGACTAAGTGACCCTCTGTTGCTTTGGACGTATCCATATATTCAGATGTCTGCTCTATCCCTTTAGTTATATCTGATTCTCGTCGTTTTACTTTGAGCTCAATGACAAAACGTTGCGTTTTCCAAGTGATTAAAAGATCAACCCTCTTTCTTCCTAAGCCGTATTCTCGGTGAATACGGCCACCCCCATTGATAATTCTTTGAAGAAAAGCCAGTAGCAAAATATGAGGGCCAGCTTCTTTATAAGCAAATTTCTCAAGCCATACATCAGAACTTTCTCGATAAAATTCAGTAAATCCGGTTAAAAGTTTAGGCATGTCCAATAATCCATCTTTTTTTTGGTAGCAGGAAAGTTCTTGCATAAGTGCCTCTTGTCTTGTGTAAGCAAGAGCCCTTGGAATGATTTCTTGGTAAATGGGATTGGCGATACGGATTTCTTTTCTGCTAATAAGGCCTAAATCCCGTACATATTGCAAATCGTCAGGAGGGAAGCCTGGCCCATCTTCGCTGCTAAGAAGAATATCAATGACACCTCGTACTCTAGGCTCATCAAGTCTATCTAAAAGAGCATCCATATGTGTATCACATCTTTTGATAAGGTCTTCTCTAGCTTTTTCTAGTATTTCTTTGGTAATAGAAATGGATCGATCTTGCACATTTCGGAAGCAGGCTTGATAGGCTAAAGCATTAACAAGCCAAGGTTGCCCTTGAGTTTGCGTAAAAGCGTATTGAATGGCTTCCTCGGTAAATGATTGTCCAGTCTCTTCTATGTGTTGTTCGTATAATGTCCGAATGTTTTCTAGCGAAAAATCAGGGAGAATTAGCGATTCGGCTTTGATGTTAAAAGGGCTATAGAGAACTCCAAGTTCTTCTTGTTCTTTTGTTTTTACTTTATAATCACGTAGATCCCGCACTCCCACTAAACAGACGGTTTGAGGGAAGTTTTTCGGGCGTTTGGTGTAGCCTGTTCGAATTTGTTTAAGAAGTGTAATGAGAGTACTTCCTAGAAGCCCATCGAATTCATCAAAGAAAATAATAATAGGCTTGGGGCTTTCTTGAGCCCAAAAACGTAAAAAAGCTGAAACTCCGGATTTTTCCGTTGTCTCTTTTTCTAGAGTTTTGCGTAAATACTCAATTGCAGTCGTTTCTTCAGGGATAAAATCTATGATTTGATCTCGAAATTCTTCTAAAATGGATCTTATTGCTTCTTTTACATTGTTTGGTGAGTCGTGAGCAGGTTCTGTCGATAGATATAAGGCTGTCTAGATTTTTTTTTGATTCAGATGTTTGGCAAATTCAATAATAGCAGTTGTCTTTCCGCTTTGGCGAGGAGCGTGAAGGACAAAGTAGTATTTTTTTTAATAAAATCTTCGAGTTGATCCCAATTAAGGCGGTGAGGCAAAAAGTAATGTTCTTCTGGGTTAATTGCGCCGACCGTATTAAAGAACCTTTTATTTTTTCCATGAATTCCTTAGATTAGATTTCTTGGATTATAGAGAGGTTTTCTTTCTTTTGTCTAGTTTTTTTGGAAATTGGCAGTGGCAATTGCAGTTAAAGTGAATAAAGAAGATTTGCAAGTTCACCTATATGAGGACTTGGTTGTCTTCCTCAGAGGATGATTTAACTGCAGCAACCTACTATAGTAAGGGTTAGCGGAGTTTTTTGACAGCGAGATTCTTTAACAAGCTCTCCTATGAGAGTTTGGTTGCTATAGCTATGAATTTTCACGGTTTGTAAGGTTCCAATTAGCTCATTAGGCCCTTGGAAGACCACATTTTTCCAGCAACGAGTTTTTGCTTTTAGTTGTGATTCATCTTTATTACGACCTTCAACAAGAATTTCAACTTCCTTTCCTAACATGGACAGTCTTTCTTCTGTGCTGATTTCATTGTGAAGTGCTAGTAAGCGGTGTAGTCGATCTTCCTTTACTTCGAGTGGAATATCGTCTTTCCATCTAAAAGCGGGGGTTCCTTTTCTTGGGCTGTAGGTAAATAGGAATGCTACAGAGTAACGGACTTGTTTTAGAATGTCATAAGTTTCTTGAAATTCTTCTTCGGTCTCTGTCGGAAATCCTACGATGATGTCTGTTCCTAGGGAAACATTTGGAACGAGTTCTCTAAGGAGAGATACTTTTTCTAGATACTGCTCTTTTGAGTAGATTCGGTGCATCTTTTTTAAGATGCGACTTGATCCTGCTTGGATGGGAAAATGCACAAATTCACAAAGGGAAGGTAAATCTCGGATGGCTTGCATTAAGTTTAGCGTAATGTCTATAGGGTGACTTGTCATGAATCGGACTCTTTCAAGTCCTTTAATCTTATCGAGTCTGTAAAGGAGGTCATGAAAAAGGCAGTTCCACTCTGGTCGGTCTTTTCCATAGCTGTTCACATTTTGACCTAATAAAGTAATTTCTTTATAACCTTTTTGAACTAAAATACGGCATTCTTCTTCGATGCTATCAGGGGGCCTAGACACTTCTTGTCCTCTAGTATAGGGAACAACGCAATAAGTGCAGAACTTGTCGCAGCCTCGGATAATAGAGACGTAAGCTTTAATAGGATCGTCTCTTTTTGCTATAAGATAGTCGAGGTTTTCTTCAAATTGGTCATCTGTTCGAATGGTATGTTTGCCAAATTCTAGGACTTCATCAAGAACTTGGTTGAGGTCGGTTAAATTATTAGTTCCTAAAACAAAATCTATATGGGGAGCTTTGCGAAATAAAGATTCTTTTTTAGCCATTGCCATACAGCCTGTTACGCCTATAATAGCTCTGTTTTCTTTAGATCTGCCTAGTTTTTCTAGTTTTCCGAGCTTACCCATGATTTTTCTTTCGGCTAAATCGCGGATAGAGCAAGTGTTATAGATTAGAAGATCAGAGTTCTCTTCGTCTTCAGTCCGGGTTAATCCCCGGTTTTCCAGTTGCCCGACCATAATTTCAGTGTCGAGTTCGTTCATCTGGCAGCCGTAAGTTCTTATGAAAAATGTCTTTAAATTGCGCATAGAATGATTTGTTTTTGAAAAATTTTCAGGAAGAGTGTATAAGATTAGCTCAAGTTTAGCAAGCAACTTAAGACCAAAAAACTTTTTTTATCGTCATAGTACGAGAAAGGGTTGGCAAAAAAGGATAAAAAAAGTATCCTAGCATCTTTACATTGAGAAATGTTGACTTAACATACGAAATTTTATAAGGCGAAGTCATGACGAAGCAAAATAGAAAAAATACGACCATCCTCCTCACGAAAGAAGCAGCATTGGCTGAAAGGAAGTGGTTTTTGTTGGATGCTACTGGAAAAACGCTAGGTCGTTTTTCTTCTGAAGTAGCGAAGATCCTCAGAGGCAAGCATAAGCCACAATTCACACACCACGTAGATACAGGTGATGGCGTAGTGATTATTAATGCTTCTAAAATTAAAGTTACAGGAGCAAAAGCGGCTCAGAAGGTCTATCGTTATTACACAGGATCTATGGGTGGTATGCGCGAAGTTCCATATCGCGTAATGCAAGCAAGAAAACCTGACTATATCATTAGACGTGCAGTTAAAGGTATGATGCCTAAGACTCGTCTTTCTGACGCTCAGTTGAAGAAATTGCGCATATTTGCTGATCAAGAGCACGACATGCATGCTCAGCAACCTGAAGCAGTACAAATATAAACCTTTTCAATGGAAAGTAATTAGTTATGCAAGAAGAAAAAATTGGCATTGGAAGAAGGAAAACTGCGGTAGCTTCTGTCCGTTTAAGATCAGGTACAGGTAAAATTACTGTTAATGGTAAAAAGTTTGAAGAGTATTATGTTACAGAGCTGCAAAGAAACACTATTCTTTCTCCTTTTAAGACATGCAACACTCCTGCTGACAAGTATGATATACTTGTTAGAGTTAAAGGTGGAGGCCCTGAAGGTCAAACTATAGCTACAAGACTTGGAATTTCAAGAGCACTTGTTGGCGAAGATGAGACTCGCAGACTTGGATTGAAAGCAGAAGGTTATCTTACTCGTGACTCTAGAAAAAGAGAAAGAAAGAAATACGGAAGAGCTGGAGCTCGTAAGAGATTCCAATTCTCTAAGCGTTAATCTCTATTTCACAGAAGATTATTACTCAAGAAAAACCTCAGGAGAAATTCTGAGGTTTTTTTTTGATCTCAATAGGTGATATTTCAGCAGCCAGTTGATATATGGGTGTTATGCCGTTATTGTTGCTCGTCTTTAAAAAACAGGTTATCTTATAGAGTTTTAAAGGTTTATCAATCAGAAATCCATAAAGAACTGGATCTCGTTGATAAATCTTTTTTATCATGCCTTTTCCTTCAATTATTCCGATGAATCTTAATTTTGTAATTGCTTTGTTTTTAATTTGTTAGTGTCACTTAGTTTGCTCTCTTATTTTACGTTGAAATTAAAGTGAAAAATATGATATAATTCACTTATATTATAATGCAACTGAGGTGGTTTTTTGCTAGCTAAATTGGAATACTTTACAGCTTTTTTTATTCCAACGGCTTCAACGGCTTCAATCAGGTTAAGTGATTCGGATAAAATAGATTATGTTGCTAAGAGATCCTTGAAAGGGATGATCTTAAACTGGAATCACAAGGCTGATTACACATCTTTAATTATTAAAGTAGATAAGACGTTCCGATGTCCCTGGACTTCAAAAATGAAGAAAATTAAAGTCTTAGTTAAAAATATAGACTTAGAATCTAAAATAGAACAGGCCGGCCTAACAATAATAAAAGGAGTGGATTCAGCGCATAGATTTAAACTGTTAAACTGCGTGGATGCTCTTAGCCAATCTAAGGTTTTAAATGCCTGCGCTTACGTTGATGTCGGATTACCTGAGGCTTCAAAAATCTTAGTAGGTAAACTGGGTGATAAGTATGTAATAGAGAAAACTTCCCCCCTAGCACCCGGAAATCTTAGAGATATTAGATCGACGAACGCCTATGTAATAAAGGAGTTTAAGCCTGTTAAATCTCGGCAATCGACTCCCCTTGAGGGAGATGCAGGAGACTTAAAGAAGACGGCTTCAAATGAGGCTAAAGCTGAAATTGAAGCTACTGAAGCTCTTCAAGATGTTTCTGGAGTGATAAAAGTCCGCGGCAAGCTAATCGATATAGAGACTTCAGAGGTTATGGGCTTTATAACAGAGCGTTATGATAAAGATTATAAAAAGTATTCAGAAGAAGAGGGCAGCTCTCAAGATTTTTTAAAGAATTTTAAGTCGTTAGTGACCACATTTGAAAAAATGCATGAAAAAGACTTAGTGCATAACGACATAAAACTCGAGAACGTATTTATCAAGTTAAAGGATGAAAATATTTCAGAATTAGTTGTTGGAGATATTCAACTAACAAATGTAACGGATCGGACTTTTGCATATTCTTCGTCCTATTGCTTTAAAGAAGATCACGAACTAATTTATGACTGTCCAAAGGAGGATGTTCTAAACACTCGAAAGCAATTCGATGTACGTCAATTCTTTTTTCTTATGTATTACAGTATTTGTCCAGAGGCTTTTCCTCAAACTCCAGATAGCCTAGAATTTAACGAGGCAAAGACAACTTTTGCGCCAATCCCAGAAGGAAAAGCTACAGCGGCTTTGCGCGAATATATTTATCAGAACTTAACCTCTAAAGAAATGAAAGATCTTCCATCTATGACAGGGGTCCTTCAAAAACTTAACGAGATTTAGCCCTCTTACGGATCCCTTTAATTAAAAAAATAAACGTTGGCAACCTGTCCGTGAAAATCCTTTTTGCAAAAAAATCTAATTTGCATTCCATAAAAATGGCAAACTAAGCTATTAACGTTAGTCTATGAAAAAAGGCGCTCCAAATGGAGTGTTTTTCTAATCCAGAATAGGCATCTACTTTAATATTACACCCCATAAAGGAGTCTCTATGGCAACAGTTACTTTAAAAGGAAATCTAGTTCACTTAGCAGGAACATTTCTGAATGTGGGGCAAAAAGCTCCTGATTTTATTTTAGTGAGCTCTAGTTTAGAAGATAAGACTTTAGACAGTTTTTCTGCGGTTAAGAAAATACTCTTAATCGTTCCAAGTTTAGAAACCTCAGTATGCTCTACTTGTACAAAAACATTTCATGAAAAAGTTGTAAATAGAAAAGATCTGGAATTGCTAGTTATTTCAGCGGATCTTCCTTTCGCTCAAAAAAGATATTGTGAAGCAGAGCATGTATCGAACCTTACAGCCTTGTCTACAATGAGAGATCAATCTTTTGGTAAGGACTATGGAGTTCTGATTCAAGATGGGCCTTTAAAGGGACTTTGTACAAGAGCAGTTTTGCTTTTAGATGAAAATAACAAAGTTCTTTATGCGGAACTTGTTTCTGAAATCACCTCTGAGCCTAACTATGAAAAGCTTTTTGCTCTAATTTAAATTTTTAAGCAGGACAAGATGTTAAGCTATATTTCAGATTTCCATGTCATAAGACCAAGATATGAAAAAGATCACAAGGCTATCTTAGAATGGATAGCTAAAGCGCATCTGCGTTCTGCAGGCAGTGAACCTGATCTTGTAAAAGCTCTTTTAGAGGATTTGAAGAAAATAGAAGTAGGGACAAAAAAGATTCAAACTAGAGGGACCCAACTTGAAGATTTAGAGCATGAAAGTTGGGAAGCCATGTCTATTTTTCGCTTGGATCAATTTCCTTCTGGGTTAGGATTAACAGAGAGAACTAAGCGCTTTACTAGCGAAGTCTCTGGTTTATTTGAGCAATTTTATCCGGAAAACGCTTTTATGCCGGATCACCTTATTCATGTAACGTGTACGGGCTATTCATCACCTAGTGGAGCACAAAGGATTGTTTCTTTGCGTAAAGCAACAGATTCCCAAGTTACTCATGCATATCATATGGGGTGTTATGGAGCATTTCCTGCCATTCAAATAGGATCTGGATTTTTAATGTCCTCGCCTTCTGACCTAACTGTAGATGTAGTACATACTGAAATGTGCAGTCTTCATATGAATCCCTCTAACCACACAAAAATGCAACTAATTATTGAGAGTTTATTTGCAGATGGGTTCATTAAATACACGTTGAAAAAAAAGAGGTCAAAATCTTCTTTTCAAGTTATTGCTTTTTTAGAGGAGATCATTCCCGATTCAAGTCAAGATATGATTTGGTCCTGTACAGATCAATGTTTTTCTATGGAAATGAGCAAGGAAGTGCCTTTTAAAATTGCAAAAGAGCTCGAGGCTTTTCTGCAAAGACTGGCTAAAAAAGCGGGTCTTTCTTTTGAAGAACTTCTGAAAAATGCGGTTTTTGCAATTCATCCAGGGGGACCTAAGATCATAGAACAGGTAACTCGTCTTTTAAGTTTAAACACATGGCAAGTGGATCATAGCTTTGAGATCTTAAAATCGTGTGGCAATATGTCCTCTGCTACAATGCCGCATATTTGGCAAAAGATTCTATTAGATCCAGAAGTTAAAGAAGGAACTTTTGTTGTCAGCATGGGATTCGGTCCAGGGCTCACTTTAGCCGCTTCTATTTTACAAAAACAAGGATAGAAAAATGTACCTTTGGCTTCTTTTTCCTTTTATATTGCAAACAGTTCTTATGACGGCAGATGAATATGTTTTTCACAGAAAAAGAGCTCTTCCCCTTTGGGAAAAGATAGGGCACCCTCTCGATACAATTTCTGTTTTAGCTTTGTATGGTTTTATCTTTCTGGCTCCTTACAGCTCCTATCATCTCAAGTGGTTCATAGGACTTGGAATAGTTTCTTGCCTGTTCATTACAAAAGATGAATTTGTCCACAAGCATCACTGCACAGGATCTGAACATTGGCTTCATGCTGTGCTTTTTGTAAATCACCCTATTATGGTTATTTCCTTAGGACTTTGTTGGCCTGCTTTACATGGGCAACCTGCATTTTCTTGGATTCAAAGTTGGATACCAAGCTTAGAAGTTCTCACTGTTTCTTTAGTTTCTCAAGCTCTTATGATTATCGGATTTCTCCTTTACCAAATCATCTACTGGAATTTTTTATGGAAAGAAAAAAAAGTATAAATAATGCCTTTTATGACACTCTTGATGAAATGTGGTTAACGGCACAAGATCATCCTATTGCTCTTTTAAGAGCTGAAAATGCGATTAGGAACCCGTGGATTATACAAACGATCGAAACTCAAAAGCAAAGCTCTGTCAGAGTATTAGATATAGGATGTGGTGCAGGGCTTCTTTCTCATAGATTGGCAGAAAAGGGGCATGAGGTTGTTGGTATTGATCTGTCTATAGGCAGCCTAGAGGTAGCTCAAAAGCAAAATACAGGAGCTGCTTTTTTAGTGGGAGATGCCTCTCAAATCCCATTTCCAGATCATTCGTTTGATGTTGTTTGTGCAATGGATCTTTTAGAGCATGTCACAAATCCGCAACAAGTAATCAAAGAGGCTTCTCGTGTCTTAAAGCCAAATGGACTTTTTTTCTTCCATACTTTTAATCGCAATTGGCTCAGCTACCTTATCATTATTAAGGGAGTAGAGTGGTTTGTAAAAAATGCACCTCAAAACATGCATGTATATTCTCTTTTTATCAAACCTAAAGAACTTCGTGTAATGCTTAACCAAACGGGACTTTCTGTAAAAAATATTCAGGGTTTAATTCCAGATCCTATGTCTTCTGCTTTTTGGAAGATGTTGAGTTCACGTACTGTGAGAGAAGATTTTAGGTTTAAATTTTCAAAAGGGTTGCAAACGGGATATGTAGGTTGGGCTTCTAAGTAAAAACAAGCCAACTCATAATGTTATTAATAAATTTCTGTTACTTTACTAGTGTTTTGTTGTTTGTGAATTAATTAAATACTTTACAATTATGATTAGAATTATATGATGAGGCAAAAAGGGGTGTTTATGGGTGAGCCTCGTGGGATATCAAGGAGATCAAAAATGAAAGTATTTGTCAGAGTAGGAGCCGCTATTATTTGTTTTGTTGGAGGAGGGCTTTTTGCTGGAGCTTCTAATGACATTAGAAATGTTAGCAATAATTCGAATAGTGAGACTCAAACTTCAGGAACTGGGACGACTGTTAATGTCTATCAAGATGAAGAGGAAGATAATGCAATACCTGGATTAGGTGTAGCTCCTTTTCTTCCGTGGGCTGGTGCTGGAATGTATTATGGAACTTGGTATGGTAATGAAGATGATTATCATAATGATGTGAATATAAATCGATCTGCAGAATTTAATGAGTATAATGGAAATCGAAATCTAGATCGTAATAATGGGCAATGGGATGGCAGTCGTCCTGAAAATGGGCAAAACGCTAGAGACCAAGCAGGGCAAGGAAATGCTGGAGATAGGGCCGGACAAGGAAACGCTAGAGACCAAGCAGGGGACAGATCAGGACAAGAAAACGCTAGAGACCAAGCCGCGCAAGGAAACGCTAGGAGCCAACAGCAAGCGGCCAGTATGAAGTCTGGCGGGCAAACAGGGCAGAAAGGTCAAGGGAATAAAAAAAGTAGTGGAAGTCGCAAATCTCGTAGAGGAAATGGTTCTCGAGATAAAGACCGTGGTAGATAGTCTTATTTAATTTAAGGCCCATCGCTTGATGGGCCTTTGAACATTTCTAATAAATCAATATACTAACCCAAGTTCGACATCGCGGTCCTCTATAGAGGATTTGTAAGTTATTAAATTTCAACGACTTGTGAAACGGCAACTTAGAGTCTTAGTCGCTTACTATCAACGACTTAAGTTTTTGCTGCGTTTGTAGTGCCTATAAGTTTGCAGGCAGA